>JAFDHQ010000035.1 GCA_019308685.1 Deltaproteobacteria bacterium | reverse complement strand
AAAAATGAAAAAAACCGTCGCCTTTTCTAAAAACGCCACCAATGTTTTTTTTCATATCCTCACGAATTGCAACCTCAAATGCAAACACTGCTATATAAATAAAAAACAGCATGGAGCAAACACGCTTCCCCTTGAAACCATTGAAGCATGGCTTAAGGTGTTCGCCTCAAAAAACAAAAATGCCAATGTCATATTTTTAGGCGGAGAGCCAACGCTCCACCCCGATCTGTCGCTTGCCATAAAAAAAGCAAAAGCTATCGGATACAGTTCCATAACGGTCGATACCAACGGATACCTGTTTCATGACATTCTCTCCAAAGTCGATCCTGATATGGTTGATTATTTCAGTTTCAGCCTAGATGGTGTGACTCGAAAAACAAACGATATGATCCGGGGAAAGGGATGCTACGATAACTGTATCGCCGGCATCAAAAAAACGATTCTCAGAGGTTTTACGACCAGTCTGATCTACACCGTAAGTCAAATGAATTTTCATGAGATTGATAGGATTGCACCGCTTTTGAAGGATCTGGGCGTTGATCGTTTTTTCATGCAGGTCATCGGTATTCGGGGAAAATCCGCAGATAAAATCGAGGGAAAACTGCAGGTTTCTCGAAACGACTGGTTGGAAATTATTCCTGATGCGGCTCAAAAGATCGCTGATCTTGGAATAACCGTTACTTATCCAAAAGTATTTTTAGGTCCGGACGAACCCTTTGAATGTGCCGCAAAGGTTGCAGAAAACTATTTTATATTCCCCAACGGCAGGGTTTATCAATGCCCCCTGTGTGAGGATTTTCCTTTGCACAGCAAGGTTTTTAAAGGCAACGTACTTCTGGATACCCCGAAGATAAACGAAAGCAACCTTTTCAATCTTAACATCCCGGAAGGATGTGTAATGAACAAACTCATTCAGCCCGGCAATCTGCGCTATAACAGCAACGGCACGCCGGAATACAGAGTTGCATGCTGCATGTTAAAGGAAGAAATCAAAGGGAATTGATTAAACGTCTCGGTAATTCTACCCCACTTAAAATCGGGATGAAAATGACAAGTTTTTTTAACGGCAACCTGCTTATGCGGTAGGAACAAAAGAATGGAACTATTGTTCCGATTGGGGCGAAGCCTCTAAGCTCTTTAAAAAATCTTTTTTAACCCGGGCATTGTATTTTTGTACTTCAGCGTTGAATATTTTTTTTCTTGCTTCGTAATCCTCTATTTTCTCGTTAAATTTCGATACCATTTTATTATGCTTCTTTGCCGCTAGACTGGATCTTATTTTGTTTTTGTTATTTGCAAGTTGTTCCTTTTCCTTCATCAACACTTGGTATTCTTTTTTCAATGCTTCCTTTTTTCGATCAAGACCTCTCTTTATTTCAGCAAGCTCAGCGGCTTCATCTTGATCCCTGACGTGTTTCTCCTCAGACGAAGGTTGTGATTTCAAACTGTTTTGCTCATCCTTCTGATGATCATCCGTATCATTTTGAGATTCGGTATATTCATAAATATCGGTCTGCTGATTTTTGGGGACCGTGCTTAAATCGTCTGTGTAATGAACGTTCCCTTTTTCATCGACATATCTGTAAAATTCGGCGGAAGCCGACATGGAAAAGCACACCAGCATTAAAAATATTAACCATCTTCCCAGCGTCATCACACAGTCCTCCTTTATTTTAACATTGAAAACCTGGTCCTCTGGGATAGGATTTTTATTCAATGGGGCTACAAATTTTGGCTCCCGGATTAATACTCTGGTCTGATCGGGTTATGAGAACCGTTGATGTGGTCTGTTCGGTATGAAGGACAAGGAGCGAGCCGTAAACAACCTGCGTGAGGAGAACATCTTCTCTGGTTTTCCTATTGAGCCGTTGCTTTTCTTGATAGTATATACTGTATTGTTGACCGAGTTTCACATCATCGTTACTACCCTTGTCAATAAACGCAATATCGTTGTCTCCCATGTTATCCGCATGCTCCTCGGATAAAATGAGCTCCCCGTTTAATCCTTTTTTGCTTTGGGTCAGCTCAATTCTGGGTGACCGCATTTTGTATGGCATTAAAAGGTTACCGACTTCAATGGTACGGTAAGATTGAACAACCCTGGCTAGAGCGAAACGAGGTTCAATTTTTGTAATTTCAACGACACCTGTCATATAGTGCTGAGTCCCGATGAGTGCTTTTGTTTTTTTGTCAATAATAGGCGTTAAGGTTCTATATACACTATACTTGCTTCCCGCCGTGAGTTGCTTATCCCCCTTTGTCCGGATATAAACCAGATCCCCCGCGCTGATCATTTGTTTATCATCTTTTACTTTAAAGATGGCACCCGAGGGAATGACCGGAGATTTCTTGATAAATCCAATTCTGTCAATGGGGGAATAGTAATAATACAGCGTTTCTTTTTGTTGTTCTTTCTTGAGAGCACCGCGCTTTGACCCGGTTTTCCCGATAAAGCGTTCAGTTCCCTTTTGATGAAAGATACGGATACGATCGCCGGGATAAATCCAGTGAGGATTCGATATTTGACTGTTCTCGCTCCATAAATCAGGCCAAAGCCAGGATGAATCAAAGAACCGATGGGAAAGATCCCAAAGGGTATCTCCTTTTTGAATGGTATAATAAAAACCTGCTTCATGTTCCACAATTTCTTTGTTTTCCTGCGCAAACATGCGAACCGGGGAAAAAATCATTGCGGTTAAAGCAGACAGACAAATGAACATCTGGAATTTTCTGTTGCAATACATCAGATTCTCCATTTTTTAATCCGTTGTTTAACAACCAGTTTATTAGTTGATTTTATAACCCGTCCATTGTTAATTTGTCAAGCTTTTCAATAAAAAAGCCCTCATGCTGTATCTAGCATAAGGGCTTTAAACCCATCTTAGCGTTGTCAATCGTTAATTACACAAGGCTACATCATACCGCCCATGCCGCCCATGCCGCCGCCCATGCCGCCGCCCATGCCGCCGCCGGCACCCGGCATCATTTCCGGCTTCTCTTCAGGCTTTTCAGCCACCATGGCTTCGGTGGTCAGCATCAGGGATGCAACACTTCCTGCGTTTTGCAGTGCGTAACGGACCACTTTGGTCGGATCGATAACACCGGCTTTAATCAGATCTTCATAGACGTTGGTTTCGGCGTTAAAACCAAAAGAGCCTTCGCCGTTTTTAACTTTATCGATCACAACGGACCCTTCAAAGCCGGCATTGTTGGCAATCTGGCGAAGGGGTTCTTCAATGGCCCGAATAACAACCTTTACTCCCAGTTTCTGATCGGCTTTGATTTTAATTTTTTCCAGAGCATCCAGGCAACGAACAAGTGCAACCCCGCCGCCGGGAACGATACCTTCTTCAACCGCAGCCCGGGTAGCATTCAATGCATCTTCAACACGGGCCTTCTTTTCCTTCATCTCGGTCTCTGTAGCAGCCCCCACGTTGATAACAGCAACACCGCCAATCAGCTTGGCCAATCGCTCCTGGAGTTTTTCACGATCGTAGTCCGATGTGGTCTCCTCGATTTGAGCGCGGATCTGTTTGACACGGCCTTCCAGTGCAGCACGCGTGCCTGCGCCATCAACGATAGTTGTGTTGTCTTTGTCGATAGTAATCCGCTTGGCCTGGCCAAGGTCTGTAAGTGCGAGATTCTCGAGTTTGATTCCAAGATCCTCTGAAACAACCTGACCACCGGTCAAAATCGCTATATCCTCAAGCATGGCTTTTCGCCGGTCACCAAAACCCGGCGCCTTGACAGCAGCCACGTTAAGTGTGCCCCTTAGTTTATTAACAACGAGGGTTGCCAGTGCCTCGCCTTCCACATCTTCTGCGATAATCACAAGAGGTTTCCCCATCTTGGCGATCTGCTCAAGAATCGGAAGGAGATCTTTCATGCTGCTGATCTTCTTTTCGTTAATGAGGATAAAAGGATCTTCTAATGAGGAAATCATCTTTTCAGCATCGGTCACAAAGTATGGGGAAAGGTAGCCACGATCAAACTGCATACCTTCGACAACCTCAAGGGAAGTCTCCATGGCCTTGGCTTCTTCAACAGTAATGACACCTTCTTTGCCCACCTTGTTCATTGCTTCGGCAATGATATTCCCTATGGTTTCGTCGTTGTTGGCGGAGATGGTGCCCACTTGAGCGATTTCACGCTGGTCTTTGGTCGGTTTGCTGATCTTGTGCAGTTCTTTGACGGCAACCTCAACGGCTTTGTCAATACCCCGCTTGATGGCCATGGGGTTGTTGCCGGCAGCCACAAGCTTCTGACCTTCTTCATATATCGATCTTGCCAGTATCGTCGCCGTGGTTGTACCGTCACCGGCCATATCACTGGTCTTGCTGGCGACCTCTTTTACCATCTGGGCGCCCATGTTTTCAAATTTGTTTTCGAGTTCGATTTCTTTTGCTACAGTTACGCCGTCTTTGGTCACCGTAGGGGAGCCCCAGGATTTTTCGATAACAACATTCCTTCCTTTGGGACCGAGAGTAACAACTACCGCGTCAGCGAGAGTTTTAATTCCGTTGAGCATGGATTCTCGTGCTTTCATATCGTATTTTATTTCTTTAGCCATCTTGATCTGACCTCCATTTTGAATGTTTATTATTCGATTACGCAGAGAACTTCTTGTTCGCTCATGATCATGTATTCTTCACCTTCAACTTTTATCTCCTGTCCACCATATTTCCCGAACAAAATCCGATCACCTTTTTTGACTTCGAGAGGAACACGTTTACCTTCGGGATTCAGCGCGCCCTTGCCAACAGCAATAATTTTTCCTTCAGCCGGTTTTTCCTTGGCCGTATCAGGAATAATAATTCCGCCCTTGGTTTTTGCTTCTTCTTCAACACGTTTCACTAAAATTCGATCATTTAACGGTCTCAGTTTCATTTTTCAAATTCTCCTTTTCTTTAAACTTATGGTTTATAACCTTTATAACCTTTTCTTTTTTATATGCTACGTTTTGCAAAAAAACAAAACGAGACTTTTAATGAATTCAGCTGGTTGTATCGGTGCTTTTTTTAGTTTCTTTGGTTTTACTTTTTGAGTTGTTTGTTACGGAATTTGTTTTATCCTCTGCTTTTTTAGGAGATGTGGCAGAGGTTCGAGATCTGTTGGTATAGTCGGTGACATACCATCCGGTTCCCTTGAGATGAAAACTGCTGTGGGAAATAAGCTTGTGAAGTTTTCCCGAACAGTACTTGCATTTGGTAATCGGTTTATCAGAAAACTTCTGGATCACCTCATCAATTTTGCCGCATTTTGAACATTCATATTCATAGATGGGCATGTTTCAAATCCTCCTGCTTCATGATAAATATTTAACAAAAAATCCCACAACTTTTTTGTTATATAAAATAAATCTGACCTAATATATTCAATGATTTTGCGTTGTCAAGGTGTAAGCTGTATTTTTATTTATTATAAATTTCGCAAATCATCAAATGGGATTCGCCAGTGATCATAAAATTTAAGTACCTGTTTAAGCCCGGGAATTCGGATGTTACTTAAAATTTGGCGAGTTATTTCATGAACTCGTATCTCTTCCGCCGTCATTTCCTCATGTGAGGCATCGAAGTTCTGAAGGAATTTACTGAATCTAATAATGTGAATCAATTCATGTAAAACAATATAGAGGATAAAAGGGTAAAGTTGCAAACCGGGTGTCTTCCCCAGAACGGCAAGGATGGTGTGATCTTGAAGACATATTTTATAAAAATCATAGGTTGAAGAGCCCAGAGAGGAATCTTTACGCTGTGCTTGATATCGAATGATTTGCGCAAAAGGGCCAAAAATTGTCTCTTCAGGGCAAAGATCAACCATTGTTTTGATATCGTATTTGCAGGATGCGGCCCATTGACTGGCAGACATCTTATAGAAATTACTGGCAAGTTCTTCAGCCATTGCAACACAATTGTCAACGACTCTGAGTTGCTCGGTGTTGAATTTTTCAAGTTTCTCCATGAAATCCGATTTTGAATAAAATAAATGTGGACATAAAGTGATATATAATGTAAGAATTTAAGTTCAATTTTAAATGAAAATAATGATTGGAGGTGATCTGTTGGGTAGTGTTGTTAAAAAACGAAGGAAAAAGATGAGAAAGCATAAGCACAGAAAGCTATTGGCCCGGACTCGCCATCAGAGAAAAAAGGGCAAGTAAAATTTACACATGCATTGTTTTTAAGTATATGAAAAAGCACCAATTGGCAAACTCAAACAAAAATGAGTGGCTATTTAAAGATCTTGGTGCTTTTTTTTTTATGTTACGGTTTATCAGAATATCTTTTTAAATATTTAAACAAATCCGAGTCGGTTGAAAGCACCATCACACTCTCTTTATCAAGAGCCTCACTATACATTTCAAGTGTTTTCGTGAATGAATAAAATTCTGCATCCATGCCAAAGGCTTCAGCATATAATTTTGTTGATTCAGCATCGGCCTTACCTTTAATGACCTGAGCTTTTCTGTAAGCCTCGGAAGTAATTTTCTTCAAATCTCTTTCTTTTTCACCCAATATCTTTCGGGCTTCACCTTTGCCTTCAGATCTGAATTTTTCCGCGATCTGTTTCCGCTCTGCGATCATGCGGCTATACACCGAGTTCCTGACCTGTTCCACATAATTGATACGTTTTATCTTCACATCGACAATCTCAATTCCAAATTTTTGTAGTTTGGGCTGGGCCTGTTTCAGTATCTTGTTGGTGATTTCTTCCCTGCCGGTCTGAATCTTGTAGGAGGGTCTTTCTTTTATATCTTCAAGTCCGATTTCATACGTATCCAGATCCCGATTCGACTTTCGAACGGTTTCGATGAGCTTGTTTTCAGTTATCAAATTTCGAACAGCCGGATCAATGATATCATCCAGCCTTCCCTGGGCGCTGGTGGTATTGTTGACCGTCTGGAAGAATTTTATCGCATCCACAATTCTCCATCTGGCAAATGTGTCAACCCAGATATAGGTTTTGTCCAGCGTGGGAATCTGGCCGGGGTCACCATCCCATTCCAAAAGATTTTTCGGAAAGTAAGTGGTGTTCTGGATAAAAGGGACCTTAAAATAAAGACCGGGTTCCACCTTGGTTTTACCTACAACTTTGCCGAATTGAGTGACAACCACTTGTTCGGTTTCATCCACGATATATGCGGATGCAAAACCGATGAGAATCACAACAACTGCAACAACTAAAATAATAGCTTTGGATTTCATTTCTTTGCACCGTTTTGTTTTCCAAGATTAAGAAAGGGTAAAAGATTTTTTTGATCTGCGTCAATAATATATTTTTCTCCGATTTTGGGAAGAAGATCTTTTAAAGACTCCAGATAAAGCCTTCGTTTGGTCACGTCCTTGGCCTTGGCATACTCGGCATAAAATGCCTTAAATCTTGCAGCATCACCCTTGGCCCGGTTGACTCGATCAAGCGCATAGCCTTCAGCGGCTTTTATGGTCCTTTCAGCTTCACCCCTGGCTGCCGGGATCGCCTTGTTATAATCCTCTTTGGCCTGATATATCATTTTTTCCTTTTCCTGAGTTGCCTGATTCACTTCGTTAAAAGACGGCTGCACCGGTCCGGGAACATTGGTTTTTTTCATTTCAATGGTTACAATATTGATTCCGGATTCTGCCCTATCCATCTCCGTCTGCAAGACGTTCCTGGCTTCGATAGCGATTTCTTCTCGCTTACTGATGACTTCATTAATACTTCTGTCGCCAACCACCAGACGCATGGCCGCCTCGGACATATCAATGAGCAGCCTCCTGACATCATGGACTTTAAACAGAAATTTGTACGGGTCCTTTATCCGGTACTGGACAATCCAGGGAACAAGAGCCACATTCAAATCTCCGGTCAGCATTAGGGTAACGTTTTTATTCTCACCACCGGATATGGCGCGGGTTTGGACATCTCTCCGCACGGTGCGAAAACCGAATTCCTCTTTGTAGACCCGGCGAACCTTGACTTTTGTCACCTTTTCAATTCCTGAAGGGAATTTGAAATTAAGGCCGGGCTGAGTGGTTCGGACATATTTCCCGAAGCGCTGAACAACGCCCACTTCATCAACACCCACCGTATAGAATGTCGATGTGCTGAAAAATAACAAGATGAAAATAAGGATTATCAGAGGACCGCCTGGAAATTTCATCTTTTTAAATTTTTCCACAAATTCATTCATCTGAGGAGGGACCACGCCTCCCCCTCCTTCCTTGCGCTCTTGTTTTGCCTTAAGTTTTTCCCAGTCCCAATTCATCGTATGTATTCCTGTAAATTTAGTTTTAATGATCTGAAAAGCGATCTTTTTGTGAGAGTGTTTTTTGTTTAACAATTCAATCTTTTTATTATCTAAGGTTTCCATGGCCTCAAGTCAAGCAAAAATCAAGGGTTAATTGTTTCTTGACAATAAAACCGATCAATTTATAGTGTTTTTTTATGAGAAACAGTAAAAACTTAGAAGAATTTGTTCACATCGGAAATATAATCCGTAACGTCTTGAAGACCTGCCGCAATGATTTTGATGAAAACCTGGCACAAGTCTGGGAAAAGTGGGACCGGGCAGTCGGAGACGGCATCGCTAAAAATGCCAGGCCAAAGGCCTTCAAAGGGAAACTCCTTCTGGTCAATGTTACCAGTTCCACTTGGATGCACCAGCTTCAGTTCCTTAAAAAAGATATGATAAAACAAATCAACCACGCGTTAGGTAAAGAACTGGTTGAAGAAATAAAATTCAAGATCGGCCCCCTATAAAAAATGGAATATTTGACCACAGATTTTCTTTTTAATGGCCGTATCCGGGTAAAGCAAAATCGGTCAGGCTATCGTTTTTCCATGGATGCCCTTGTATTGGCCCAACATGCCATGCCAGGCCCGGACGATACGGTCCTTGACCTGGGAACTGGTTGTGGCATCATTCCACTGATATTGGCTTATCATCATCCCAAAATAAAAATCCATGGCGTCGAGGTACAGACCGAACTTGCCGATATTGCGACTGACAATATAGCAGAAAACGGCATGGAAGATCGTATTAGCATTCATTGCAAGGACTTAAAAAAACTAAAACAGGAGATGACTTCCGGACCCGTGGATCTGGTCGTTTCCAATCCTCCATATAGAAAACTCGAGTCGGGAAGGTTAAACCCGGATCAGCAGCGAGCCGTTGCAAAACACGAAATAAAAGCAACCCTTTTTGATGTGGTTGAAACCGCCCGTCGTATGTTACGGACGTCCGGACGGTTTGTAATCATTTACCCGGCGGAACGGTTGCCTGATATCATCATACAAATGCGGTCTGCCGGGATAGAACCCAAATATATTCGTATGATCCATTCCTCACGGCAAATGAAGGCAAAACGGATTCTTGTGGAAGGTAAAAAAGCGAGTCGTCATGGGATAACCATCGGTCCGCCGCTTATCATATACCGTAAAAACGGTTCGTATTCAGACGAAGCTCGGGCAATGTTTATGGCTTAACCCCCCCTGAATGTGGTGCTTTCGGATATATCAGTCTAACTTGTTCAATACCTGGCCGGTTATGACCTTTGGGAAAAAATAGGTTGCTTTTCGCGGCATAATAAGGCCGGCTTCGGCAATATTGCGCACCTGCTCAATTTTTGTGGGATTCAGAATAAAGGTAATATCGTGCCGTCCTGTATCCACTGCATCGATAGCATCCTTGGCAATGCTCGAATAGGCAATCAGCTTTTCATTATCGTGTCGAGACGGATCAAAGCCAAGAATTTCCATAAAAACAAGCCGGGACAACACCGTTACATCAATATTTCTGATCACTTCCGGCAATTCATCGGTAAACATCCGATCCATAACCCCCGACTTTAATGTCAGAAGATGAAGCTCCCTCTGATCTTTCATAAAGACCCCTATACAATTTTTGAAATTATTTGATGTAAGAATGGATATAAAATGGTCTCTTGCTTCTGCTCGCTGACCGGTTTTGTATGGGATGGTTATGATATCAAAATACGGTTTAGCCTTTTTGATAAGCGAGGCTCTTGCAGCTACCGACACCTCATTCAGCATACGGTGCGCCGGAAGAACAATAAGTCCCGGATCTTCCATACTACAAAGGTACATCATTACATAATTAGCCGGATGATCATCATTGAAATCAGGACGATTGACCGACAACCAGTCCCGGTAGTTAAGCGCTGTTTCGTACCGATGATGTCCGTCAGCAATATAAATGGTTTTATCCTTCAATGCATCAGAAACATATCGGTGAACCGCCTTATCGGTGATGCGCCACAGCGTGTGTTTTTGCCCGTTGTTATCGGTAAAAACAGTATCGGCTGTTTTGTTATAAGTGGCATTTTTTAATTCATCGAGAACAAAGTTGTCATTGTCTGAATATAAAGAAAATATCGGACTAAAATTGGCATGACAGGCTTTCATCAGCTCAAGCCTTTCCGATTTCACGTTAGGGAAGGTCTTCTCGTGCGGGAGAACAACACCCTTTTCAAAAGGTTCAAGGCCGACCAGAGCAATCAGGCCGTAACGGGTAACCCTCCTGTTTTCAAAGGAAAATTCCATGGCCGTAAGGTAAAACGCCGGTGTTTCATCACGCTCCATAATTTGCTCTGAAAGCCACTTATTGAAATAGTTTGCTGCTCTTGTATATCGGTTATTTGTGCCATTGTCGTTTTCATGTGTCTTTCCAAGTGTCAGACGGATAATGTTATTAGGGTGACTTTCATGATATTCGAGCTGTTCCTGCTCTGAGATAATATCAAAAGGGGGAGCGATAACATCTGCCATCTTGTGGATTTTACGAGTATTATAGAGAACTCCCCTGAAAGGGATTATTTCTGCCATGTTTATAAATTCCTTTTTATTAATTTTTAAAATGCGGGGAACTGATACTATAAAGAACATTGTTATTCAAGTGATAAAATCAATTTGCAATTTTATAAAACACGGCCACGCCGTTCGAAAAACGCTAATTCCCATACTAACAAGGTGCCGTCTCTTGGTTCCGCCCCGTAAAATTTCGAAAGAATGCCGGATATTGGGTTATTGGAAAATCTCTCTTGACAGAGAACTAATAAGAGAAGATCATTGACATGTCACATTAAAAAAGTATATAACCTACCTGAACTTGAAGGCGTATAATTTTTTGGAGAGGTGGCCGAGCGGCTTAAGGCCCCGCTCTCGAAAAGCGGTATCCTGTCAAAAACGGGATCGTGGGTTCGAATCCCACCCTCTCCGCCAATGATTTCAGATGCTTATCTCTTTTTCATGCTGCAGGATAACCATAGGTTAAATCAATACAGGATATAAAAGAATGAATACGGATTTATTTATGTTTTATCCAACTCATTCCCTTTCCCAGACAATACAATAATTTCAGATTGGATAAGTACTGGATAACTTCCTTATTCTGCAGGAAAAAAATTTTTTGCCGCCAGATGGAAAGGAGCCAGATGGAAAAAAAGATCAAGAGTGTGAAGAGTTATTCATTTTATTAGCGCCTTCCCCTGTAATTGAGTAGGAGCTTTTTAAGTTTCCGCATTGAAACGCATTGGATGAGGACGTCGGGTGTTTATACCGTATAAGGACGGCATCAATTTGCTTTTATGCAACCTCTAGAGCTTCAATAACCGTTCAACACGGAATTTTTTCCAAAGCACGTCTCAGTTTTCAAGCGATTCTATTCCCCGCTGCCCGATTAGAGCCTTAAGTTCCGTGTTAGCCTGCAAATTTCCGCCCGCGGATTTTTCAATATAATTTTTTCGAGTAAAAGCCTGAGTTTCATAAAGCAAACTACATTATACAAAACTATCAATAGGAGGTAAATAATCTATGGCTAAAATAAAGATAGCGATTTTAGGAATTGGGAATTGTGTCAGTTCGCTGATTCAAGGGATTCACTATTACCGGGATAAAAGTCGGCAAGACGCCATCGGCCTGATGCACTTTGAAATGAACGGCTATAAGCCGGGAGACATAGAAGTTGTAGCAGCCTTTGATGTTGACAAGCGTAAGGTCGGCAAGGATGTGCATGAAGCTATTTTTGCCAAACCCAACTGCACGACGGTTTTCTTTTCTGATCTTCCCCCATCCGGAGTATTGGTTCGGATGGGAAAAATTCTGGACGGTGTTGCGAGCCACATGCAGGATTACCCTGAAAAAAATACTTTCGTTCTGTCCGAAGAGCCGGAGCTTACCGAAAAGGAAATCGCCAAAGTGCTCAAGGAGTCCGGCGCCCAAATCCTGTTGAACTATCTCCCGGTCGGCTCTGAGGAAGCCACCAGGTTTTATGCCAATTGCGCACTGGAAGCAAGGATCGCTTTTATCAATAACATTCCAGTGTTTATCGCCAGCAATCCAGCGTGGGCCAAACGCTTTGAGGATAAAAACATTCCTATCATCGGTGACGACATCAAGTCTCAAATGGGCGCTACCATCATTCACCGCATACTGACCGATCTCTTCAAGAAGCGCGGCGTTAAGCTGGAGCGCACTTACCAGCTCAATACCGGGGGCAATACCGATTTTCTCAATATGCTCGAACACAAGCGCCTGGTCACAAAGAAAAAATCCAAGACCGAGGCTGTTCAGGCCGTGGCTGCCAGGCGTCTAGACGATGAAAACATCCATATCGGCCCCAGTGATTACGTGCCGTGGCAGAAAGACAACAAGGTCTGTTTCATTCGCATGGAGGGCAAGCTGTTCGGTGACGTGCCCATGAACCTTGAAATGCGCCTTTCTGTGGAGGATTCACCCAATTCGGCCGGTGTTGCCATTGACGCCATCCGCTGTGCAAAACTGGCTTTGGACCGTGGTCAGGGAGGCGTACTTCAGGCACCGTCAGCCTATTTCTGCAAGCATCCTGCACGACAGTTCACAGACGATGAGGCGTTTACCATGATCGAAGACTTCATTAACGACGATGGCGTTTTAAGCCTTAAAACACTGAAACGAGCAAGTTAAGCCTTGTTTTTGCCCGGGAATGGAGTCAATGCGCATGAAGTGCCTGATCATCGCCGCCGGCAAGGGGAGCCGGCTTCGGCAGCAAGGCGACTGCAAGCCCCTTATTACCATTCTGGGGCTGTCCCTGATCGAAAGGGTAATCCGCACCGCCATGGAAGCCGGAGCAGACGATTTTTTGGTTGTTACCGGATACCAGGAGGAGCTTATCCGCTCTTTCCTGGTCAGCTTGACCCATCGCCTGGGGTGCAGCATAGCCCCCATTTTTAACGAAGATTGGGAAAAAGAAAACGGCCTTTCGGTGCTAAAAGCCAAGGAATACCTGCAAGAGCCATTTTTACTGCTGATGGCTGACCATCTCTTCGATCCGTCCATAGCCCGTGAGTTAATGGCGCTTGCCTTATCCGACGGTGAAATCGCCCTCGGCGTGGATGGCGATACCCGTAATTCCTCTGTCGATATGGAGGATGTTACCCGGGTAAAAATAAAAGACGGCAAGATACTCGACATCGGTAAGGGCCTGACCGACTTTAATGGCTTTGACACCGGTATTTTCTTATGTACGACCGCTATTTTCAAAGCGTTGGAGCGTAGCGCAAAACAAGACGGTGATATTACCCTGTCCAGAGCGGTGAAGATTTTAGCTGCCGAAGGCAAGGTCAAAACGCTCGAAATCAGCGGACGCTTCTGGATTGACGTGGATGACCCGGCGGCTTTCAGACGTGCAGAGAATTCCATTTTGGCAAATTTAAAGGACAAACCCAACGATGGTCCGGTGTCGCGTTATTTAAATCGCCCCGTATCGATTAGGATTTCCCGCCGACTGGTAGATCATCAAATTACTCCTAATCAAATATCCGTGTTTTCATTCCTGTGTTCGGTTCTGGCTGCCGGCTTGTTTGCTCTTGATGGTTATTTTGCGCTTTTGCTTGGCGGTCTTATGGCACAGTTCGCCTCGATCGTTGACGGCTGCGACGGCGAAGTAGCCAGACTCAAATATCAATGCAGCGCTTACGGCGGATGGTTCGATGCAGTACTTGACCGTTATGCCGACGCATTTCTGCTTTTCGGTCTCACCTGGCACGGTTATGCAGATAAAATGGATAGTTTCATTCTGTTGATCGGATTTATGGCGATTATCGGCTCCTTTATGTTGAGCTATACGGCTGACAAGCACGACAGCCTTATGCGCGACCGAATCATTCATGGCAAGGGATTGCGCATGGGCCGCGATATACGTGTCTTTCTGATATTCCTCGGCGCCGTATTCAACCAGGCTTATTTGACACTGGTTGTGATTGCCGTGGTGATGAACATTGCGACCGTACGCCGCCTAATTATCTGCCGGGATCATGGATAGTATCGACTGCGCCAAACAAAATATCAGAGCGATTATTTCAGGCTCCAGTGTGCCGGAAGATCCGATCCATGCGGAAAATACTCTTGATTGGTTGTTGAAGCTTGATCCCGAGGCTGATCAGGCGTTGCAGATCGCGGCGCTTGCCCATGATATCGATCGAGCTGTTGAGGCACAGAAAGTGCGTCGCGCAGATTTTAGTGATTATAATGCATTCAAGGTCGCTCATGCACATAACGGAGCCAGGATTTTAAGGGCAATTCTGAACAAGTGTGGTGTATTCAAGTCTATTGCGGAAGAGGCCTGCCGTTTGGTAATACTTCATGAGGTTGGTGGTGACCCCCGTTCCGATCTGCTCAAGGATGCAGACAGTATATCTTATTTTGAAGTTAATTTGCCTTGGTACTACCAGCGCGAGGGCCGGGAGGAGACCATACGTCGTTGCAACTGGGGCTATCGGCGTCTATCGGCACGGATGAAAGAAGTCGTTAAAACTATAACGCATAAAGATGAGTCGATAACACATCTGCTTAAGGAGGTAATTTGTGAACAAAACCAACACAATTATGATGTCTCAGGATGATACCTCAAAGGGGCGCATTCTTGTAGTTGGGCATGTCACCCGCGATATTTTCGAGGATCGTCAACAACTTGGTGGTGCTGCTACATACGCCGCCCGAGCCGCCTCGGCATTCGGTTGTCGCATTTCCCTGGTTACGTCATCACCTGCATCCTCTCTCCTGAAGTCACTACAGGACGATACACATATAACTCTTCATCGTAAGAAGTGCCATAAATTCACGACCTTCATCTTGAATCACTTCGGGGCTCGAAGGGAATTGTCCCTGGTTAGCCGTGCACCAGACTTAACGCCCGAGGATATTCCTGAATATGCGCGCAAGATACCCTTGGCATATATCGCACCTGTCATTGGAGAATGCGGGAGAGCCATCATCAATAGCCTTAACAAAGTGAAAATCGTAATAGGTGCACAAGGTTGGCTGCGCCAGGTCAATGATCGCGGAGTAATCGTTCCGCATCTGCTGCCAGAGGCTAAGATACTGCCGGACGTCCATGTTATTGTATTTTCTGAGCAAGACTTCCCTAATGCTGAATCGATAGCCAGCCGATTTTCCTGCAGCGCTGATATCGTGGCACTCACCCGTGGCGCCAAAGGGGTAACTCTGCTGTCTGAGGGTGGTAAAATCGAGCTTCCAGCAGCACAAATTCGCAAAGAGATAGACTCCACAGGGGCAGGCGACGTATTTGGAGTTATTTTCGGTATTGAGTTACATGCAGGAAAAGATATTGTCGATGCAGCACGTATTGCCATGTGGGCTGCTGCCAGGTTCGTCGAAGGCCCTGGTATGGGGAATTTGTCGCGGGCTCTCGCCAGTAAGCACCGCAATTAAAATGAAACCAAAGCATATTGCATTGCCTGGACTGGTGTTACTATAGCCCGCCTGGAGGTCAATAATGAGCATTCAAGTGGACAGAGAAAAGGCCATAGAAGCTGCAATGACTCAGATCGAACGTCAGTTCGGAAAAGGTTCTATCATGAAGCTGGGCAGCCAGGCTGTTCTCGATGTGCCTGTAATACCGACAGGCTCCCTTGCACTCGACAAAAAGACCCGAAATGGTTTTGCTGTCCTGAATTTCGCCTTTATAAATCATTCCCATTGCATCATTAAATCATATTATACTTTTTACGTAAGGTAGCAGCTTTTGAATCACTTTAATAAATATCTGGCTTTATGGATCATTATTCCAGTGTTAATAATTGTTCTCTATACTCTTTTGGATAAAAAGCCGGTGTCTGCAACAAATATCAGTTACACCGAGTTCCTTGGCATGGTTGATGCTGACAAGGTCAGCAAGGTTGTCATACAAGACCAGGAGCTTTCTGTTTCGGCTGTGGACGGTCGTCGTTTCAAAGTATTCACGCCCAAAGACAGCAACCTTATCATGATCCTCAAGCA
>JAFDHQ010000225.1 GCA_019308685.1 Deltaproteobacteria bacterium | reverse complement strand
TCCGGTGGGCAGGCCGGAGAAAGTCCTGCCTGTTTTCCGGGAAGCCATTCATGGGTGGCATGGGTTCCAAGGTGGATCATTGCATCTGCATGAAAGACGTGTTTCAGCCAAAGATAGGCGGCGATGTACTGGTGATGAGGAAATAGGGTAGGGGAGTGATAAAGCTTCATGGGGTTGTCTCCCCAGCCCCTTGACGGCTCAGGCATGATGACAACATTTCCCAGAATGACAGCTGGAATAACAAAATTTTTATCCTTTATCATAATAGTGGAGACTTCTACCTCACCCCACTGTTGAATCACTTTATTTCTGAAATCTTCAGACAGTTTTTCAAACCATTTCTTGTAAGTTGATACAGGAAGACGCACTACTTTCTTCTCTCTGAGCATCCGGTCGAGTTCTCCCGGAGCCCAGGAGCCGATGTTCCTCCCATATTTTAAAATAAGATCTTTTATGGCATCTTCGCTTAGTTTTTGGTCAGAAGCTACTTCGTATCCTTCTTTTTCCATTTGCCTTAAGATAAGCTCAAGGCTGGCAAACACATTCAAATAACTTGCCCCTATATTCTGTTTACCCTGGCTGTGATTATAATAAAGGATGGCCACTTTTTTGTCTTTGTTTTCTTTTTTCTTCAGTTTAAACCATGCCGTTAACCTGGGAATCAGAAGGTCAATGTTTTCTTTGATAGGCCTTAATACAAAAAGGTTTTTGCCCGATTCTTTGTCAAATAGTTTCACCTTTCCTGAAAGCGGGGTTGGCTCGACCAGACCGGATATCTCCGGATTGGCGATTGTCCAGACAATATCTATGGGAGGGATGCCGATGGGACTTTTTCGCCATTCATCGATCGTGCTGGAGTAAAGGGTGATTGCATCAAAAACCGGGATATCAAGATCCATCAAGGCAGAACGGAGCTGATTATTTAAGGCTGAATAAAATTTAAGGGAAAAGGCTAAAACCAGATCGACTCGTGCTTTTCTTTTTTTGTCCATCAAAAAACCGGTAATGACATTTATATCCTTGCCAAAACAGGGAAGAAGGTTGAAGCCAGCATCCTCAAATCGCTCAATAATATAATCAATCACATCCGCCTGGCCTTCACTAAGGGCGGAAGAATAGAGAATTATTGCCAGCCAGGGCGCTTCTTTATCATATTTTTCCCTGCCGGCATACCACCGGATATACTCGTCATAATCAATAAAGAGACTATCTGCCTCCTTATGGTAAATACCGATCTCGGGAAGTTTCTCAACTTCCAGGTAAGCAATGGATGGATCAATTTCCCGGTTTGCCACCCTGCAGATAAGATTTTTGATATTGCCTACGGAAAGACATTTAAAATATTTGGCAATATCAGGGTCAAAAATAAACCCCTTTTTTTTAAGACCTTCATCATCCCGGGAGCCACGCAGTGCATATACAGGCTTTTCCCGAATATTTTCATTCTTTATCAAATACTCGCTAAGCTCGCTCATCATGACATCTACGATAATGACTCTTGATGATGCAATGAACTCTCTTGATGATTTATCTTTTTTAATATCGTTGAAAGTAAAAAATTTGACGGTGATGTTTTCCGGCAGGTCAAGTTCTTTAACTGCTTTGTTTACAAGATAGCTGTCACCGTCGATGATCAGAAAGGATATATTTTCAGCCAGGGTTGTCAATGGAGACAGACAGAATATCAATACGATTATTGCTATAAAGGGTTTTTTCATAAAACCTGTCTTAACCGGTGGTAAACGCCATTGAGAATGGCATTTAGTGCTGCTTTAAACACTAGGGGAATATCATCTGATTTGACAAAGTCTTTTAATTTTTCAATCTGTTTTCCGGCTATATCTTCAGCAACTTCTTTGCACCAGATATTATACCAGGTAAGATCTTTAAGCAGCCCTTTTTCATAGTCATCACTTAAAGCAAGAGCAGATTCAATAAAGCTTGCACAACGATCATCAAGCAAAAGTTTTTCAACTGCACCGGCAAGATCGCTTTTTTCCTGAATACAATCACACTTCATGCCTGATATCAGGCTGTATATGCTTATCTTTCGTTCCTGAAGACGCTGGAAGATATTGCGTCCTGTATAAAGACCGTTTTGATTATAGATTGCTTCCTGAACACCTTTATATACTGCTTTTGAGATGAGTTCTCCCATCTTTGTATGACCGCCTGAGCTATCAATTAGCATTCCTTCACCCTGCACAACGATTATATTATCTGTTCCGGTTCCGGTGGCGCGATGCAGTTTTGATGAATAACTGCTTCTTATGTCCATATCCATCAAGGCTGCGGTTTTTGCTTCTGTGGCGCTGATAATCGCTTTTGTCATGGCCCTTGAAGTGAGTTTTATGTTAGGTAAAAGGATGATGTTGATGGTTCCGGGCTCATAATAGTTGCCCGCATCCTTTGACATCCTGACCGCATTTGACTTCACGCCGGCCGTTATTAGAGCGCATACCTCCATGTCTCTGAAATTTTCCCGCTTAATGGCCAGGTTGTCCATGTCCGCGCCTGTATAAAGAAAACTGGCTGTGTCCTCTGATTTGTTAATTACCTGATATACCCGCTTTCTTATATTGCTCAGGCTGGACTTGTGGTTTATTCCCCAGCAGGGTGGGGAGGAGTAATGATTGCCCACAGATTTTATTCCGTTACGCTCTCCTTCAAGGGTAGAGACTAAAGACATGGGTCTCTTGAAATTAATAATCAGGGTCTTGTTTAAAAAATCATGGATGTGACTGTAGGAAATGCGCGTATCTTTTATGTAATCAAGATCAAGATCAAGACCGCGGGATTTGAATACCTGTTCTTTTAAAACATGATTTTCTTTCTTTGAAAACTCGTCCGTGTAAATTCTTGATGCGAGCCAGGAGACAAAATAACCGGTATGGGTGGCGGCCCGGCAGGTGAGGTCACAAGGGAAGTAATATATCTTGCTGTTTTTTACGGCATCCACGTCTTTCCAGCCCGGACGATTGAAAAAATTTTTGGCGGTTTCCCTGTCCCCACCACAGCCATAGATAACTTGAGGGTTAAACGTTACCCACTCCTCTTTGGTAATGACGACAATATGTCCCTTTTTACCGAGCACGGGCGGAATACCGCCTGCGGCCCTGATCATCTCGTTTTGAAAAGAATCATCTCCGGGGGTCATGACCGGGTCGCGACCCATGAGTCGCAACACTCTTTTCCTTTTTGAATCGGGAATTCTGTCAACTTTCTCGGAAATAATCCGAAGTTGTATTTTTATCTCATCAATTAACCTGGCAGCTTGTTTTTCTTTATTAAAGATACTTCCCAGCAGAGTGATATTTTTATAACTGTCAGATATGGAATCTGTTTC
>JAFDHQ010000224.1 GCA_019308685.1 Deltaproteobacteria bacterium | reverse complement strand
TTTGAAATAATGGGATCGAGCGGATGTGGGCTCCTCCTTAATGAGTTGATCGAATATACCGATAGCGTCGTCAAATTCTCGTTTTTGAACGGCAAGCTCCCCTTTGAGCATGCGGGTGGGAAAATATTTGGGTCTTTGTTTTAGGATTCTTGAGATAGTATTTTCAGCCTCTTCAATTCTTCTGTTTTTTACATAGAAGCCTGCAATGGCATGCATTATCCGAATATCCTCAGGTTCACGCTCAAGGGCCTTTTTATACATGGACAGGGTTTTATCTTTACTGCCAGTGGCATCATAAAACCCTGCAATGACCATATAGGATGTTACGTTTTCAGGCGCTGTTTCAATGGCCTTGAGATAGGCTTTTTCTGCTTTTGCTTTTTGGTTCCGACTAAAATAGAAACTTCCGAGAACCCGATATAGACCTGCATGTTGCGGGTGGGTATCAATGGTTTTCTTTATTTGGGTTTCTGCTTGGTCATATTTTTTATGACGGTTGTAAAACCGGAAAAGGGCCAGTTGAGCATCGATGGCTTTGGAATTCATACGGAGTGCTTGTTTGAGTGTGTTTTCGGCTTCAGAAAGTTTTCCTTGTTGCATCATTATCCGGGATAGCCCGATATATGCGCGAGTCTGTTTATCGTCACGTTCAATAATTTTGTTTAAGACAGACGACGCTTCCTGCAGATTTTCTGTTCGCTCCAAAATACCGGCAAGCAAAAATTGTGCTTCTGTGTTATGGGGTTCTTTGCTCAACACCGCATCCACTTTTTCTCTGGATTCCTTGAATTGTTTTCCGAGAAAATAGAACGATGCCAGCTTAAGCTGAGCATCCGTATTGACGGGATCCAGTCTTGCCACCATCGAATAGGCTTGAAACGCGCCTTTCGGATTTCCGAGCTTAAGGTAGGTTTTACCGAGTTGTGTATACGCTTCAACATATTGGGGGTCGATCTGTAGGGTATTTTTGAACTCGATTTCCGCGCTTTTGTATTCTTGCTTTTCAAAATGGGCATTGCCTTTTTTGAAGTAAGCGATTTTCTTCTCTTCCTTGGATGAGCAGCCACAACACATGGCGAAGACCACAAGAAATGTGATGAGATAAATTTTTAAATGGTACATTGTGTTACCTTTGTTGGGGGTTAGAGGTTCTGGGTTCCCGGTTCAGAGGTTCTGGGCTCATGGGTTCGGGTTATCTTTCTTTCTTTTATCTTGCTCATAAGTAGTCAAGTAATTAATAAAACCTCTTATGGCAGCTCGGGTGCGTCCAGCATGATCATAAACATCTTGAAACTCAGCATTTGTTATATATTGCTGATCTAATGCGACGTAAAGTTCGCTCTGGACTTCGGTACAGGATCTTTTTGCATACCTGAGGAAACGAACAAACTCAGGGTTTGTTTCCGAATCAAACCCTTCTGCAATATTGTGCATGGATGAACCTGCAGCATCTTGAATTTGTCCTTTCAAACCAAAGTCGCGAGAAAACTTTCCCTTTTTTGTCAGATCATAGACCTTGCGAGTTAACTCCCTTGCTAATTGCCATGCCTCAATGTCTTCAAATCGTTCTATTCTCAAGATTTCCCCATATGAGATTCAGAGGTTCTTGGTTTCGGGTTCTGCTAAACCTTTAACCCTGAACCTTTGAACCTTGAACCTCTCAACCTTTGAAACTCTCAACCTTTCGAATATTTCTTATAATATTTGCTGTATCTTCGGTATCCGTAGTACCGCGATGTCGGCATATCATACTGGTTGATGACGGCGCCGATGAATTTTTCTTTGCCCAGGTTGTTAATCATTTCATCCAGCAGATCCAGTGGAGTGCTGCCGCATTTAATCACCACAATGATCCCGTCCACCCGCTTGGCGATGGCACTGGTTTCCGGGGCCATACAGGAGGGAGGCGAGTCGATGATCAGGTACCGGTTATCATATCGGGATTTGAGATCATCGATAAGATCGGCCATTTTGGCGGAGGACAGGATCTCGGACGGATTGGCCGGCGGTTTTCCGGCCGGCAGCAGGGTGAGCTTGTCCACCATGGTCTTGAGGAGCAGGTCGCCCAGTCGGGTATGGTTGGACAGGTGTTCGCTCAACCCCTTGACGGAATTGAACCCGAAGTTCTTATGGATACGTGGCTGGCGCAAATCGCAATCCACCAAGAGCACGGTTTCATCGATGTTTTGGGCCATGTTCACGGCCAGGTTCGACGCGATAAAGGATTTGCCGTCACCGGGTACCGCGCTGGTGACCAGTATGGATCTGGGCGGGTTGCCCGATACCGGAAACAATATTTTTCCTCTTAGTACCTTGAACAAGTCCGCTTCCATGGAATACGGTTTTTTAATGGATACGAGATTTTTGTCGATGTTCTCCATGGACGCACGGGTTGAGAGGGCCTTTGATTTTTGGGGCGGACCTGCCGGTTCCTTGGATTTTATATTGTTTTCTTTATTGTATTTTTCTACCGCCATGAAAATTAATGAATTCTTAACAATTTTAATCATTTTATTTTAGCCTTGAATTTTAAATTTTGTCTGACAGGATCTACAGGATTTATTGGATTTATTTTCTTTCTTGGTTTCCAGAAGAAACCAAGAAAACACAACCCGCTTTCATTTGTTTCAAGTTTCGAGATTCTAACTTCGGGTTTGAATTACACATAAAATGCCCGAAGGGCTGACTGGTTTTCTTCGGGCGGGTAGCCCTGAGAAAAAATAGTAGTTGCCTGCCCTGTTAAATGCTGCCGACGGCAGCCCTCCGTAGGAGGATTTAACCGGGGTCCGTGTATGTCTGTGTGGGTCTGTGGCTAATTTTCAGGTTAAATGTTGGCGTATTTTTTGATGAGATTTACCACCAGGTGCATGTCCAGGACGGTGACGGCGGCAAAGCAGGCCAACAATGCCACTGACACTAGGGTCCCGAGAATGCTGAAACCGATATTTATGCGCCGCCATATGATGTCTTTGGGATGCTTGATGGTGGGCATCACCGCCAAAACCGGAATGCCCAATTTATCCGGAACAACTTCGGGTTTCTTTACGGAACCATCCAAAAAGTTGAGTAAAAAAATCAAACCGGCGCAACACCCCAGCCCGGCCGCCACACACATCAAAAATAATTTTTTCATATCCGGAGACAAGGGCTTGTCCGGCAACCGGGCCGGATCGATAATCCGGAACTGTTCCCCTTTTTGTCTTTTTTCCATGTTACTGGCTATATCGGCCTCCAATCTTCGTTTCAACAAGGAATTGTAGGTTTCCTGGATATTTTTATAGTTGCGCGTCAAGGATAACAGCTCCTGTTGTCTTTGGGGCGTGTTTTCCACCCGGCGCTGATAAAGCGC
>JAFDHQ010000223.1 GCA_019308685.1 Deltaproteobacteria bacterium | reverse complement strand
TTGGGTCTGGTACTGGAATCCAACGTCCCGAAAGATCTTACATCGCTCCGCTGGAAGAAGGTAAGAACCGTTTTGATGACACCGATAGGCCACCCCCTGGCCAAAGCCAAAAGAGTCACATTGAAACAAATTGGAAAATATCCCCTGATTTTACCCCCCATAAATCTAAAATACCGTAGTCACCTGGAAGAGAAATTTCAAAAACTGGGTATGGATTACCACGTCATCATGGAATCTTCTAATGTCGAGTTAAGCTCTCTGTATGTGGAGATGGGACTCGGGATATCTTTTGCGACCATCGTGACGGACTTGCCGGAATTGAAAAAGAGAAAGTTAGAGTTTTTGTCAATGGACCATTTGTTTAAACCGGATTATATCGCGGTCGTAATACGAAAGGACAAGACTCTGACATCATACAAGAGAGCCTTTATCAAAATTCTATTTGGAGAAACACCCGCAAATAATGGTGCATAAACCGGGTTTCCCTGTCATAGCTCCAGTAGTGGTTGGGTTCTTCGTAAGGTGAATTGATTATAAGCTGGTCTATGCTAGATTTGGACATCAGCAAACCTCAATGATTTTTTTAAGCTCGGCGATCAGGGGTGGGAGATCCTCGACAACTGTTTTCCATAGGATATCAAGGTTAATGTCAAAATACGCATGGAATCATCCCTCTGCATACTGCACCTCTGAAGATTTAATCACATCTTGCCTAAAGTAGCGGCTTAGATCTTGCGCTGTTCTTATATCCACTTTTCGTCCCAGGATTTCAGCCAACTCATTCTCCATTCCAGCCAGTCGGATAAGACCGGGTATATTGCCCGGATCAAATTCAACAAGTAAATCAATATCACTTCCCGGTCCGAAATCTTGGCGTAGAATAGAGCCGAAAACCGCGAGTTTCCGAATTTTATTTCGCTTACAGAACGCTTTAATTTTATCTTTGGGCATCTCATAAGGTATTTTAGCCATTATTCTATCTCCTTAATCTTCAAACTCTCTATACCACGATCATCCGCAATTTCACTGCTATTCGTTTAATAATTCCCATTTGTTCATAGCACTCAGCAAATTTATTCAAACATGCCTCGACATACTCAAACTTTGATGGATGACGTCACCCCACTACATTTACCGTATTAACCAAATTAACCAACGTCTGTGCGGGTGATGCCCAAATGCTGCTTGATAAATATGTCAACATGGGTTTTCTCCTTAGATTGAAATGCACTTCAAATCTAATACTGTTACGTTATCAATCTTTTGATATGCATTCCTAATTTTTTCAAAATGGGTTTCCCACTTGTCAGATCTTTTAGTCCTTTTCTTATTGTCAAAAACCAAAAATACCCCGAAATGCGCATTGTAACCATTCATGTATTGACTAAGACTTTTATATGACGGCTTACTTTGGAGTGTCTTCTGGGAACCAACAAGGTCCTTGCTCGTGCTGAGTTTTATCTCAACAAGAATTGGACCGATAAATCCATAAAAAATGAGAAAATCTACTCGCTTATCATCTAAGAGTTGAGGCTCTCTTATGATATTTACTGTCTCAAATCCTCTTTTCAAGAAGGCATTCTCAACTTTAGCTTCTATGGTCTTTTGGATAAGATTTTCATAATTTTGTTTCTTAGCATCAAAGACTTTATCTCCAACAATAAAACTATATGCTCCCTCGCTTTCAACCCATTGTTTTAAATCTGTGTCAAGAACATCTTTGACTTTTTCATGTAAATCATGAGGGGTTGTAATCTCTTTGTATTGCTGCGTCTTCAACTTATTATATTTTTGAATACACTCATTAACACTCGTTGGTTTTCCCAAAAACATTATATAAGAACGTTTCAATTCTTTTAATCGGTATTTGAACCAATTAATGCCTTCATCTGAAGAATGTTCCTCCACGAATTTTTCAAGATCCCTTAAGGGCTTGTATGATCTCTCCTCTTTAAGATTATCAAAATAAGCACAAACAATCTGCCACAAGTATTGAGCATAAGACCAATGCTCCTTCTTTTTAAGGATATTGAATGACTCACCTAAAAGATCCAAGAACCGCTTTTCATATTGCGGATATTTTAACTTCATAAGTGGAGACGCAAACTCCTTCTCGCGAAGTTCACGTTCATGTGTACTTACACTATGTACGCCTGTCTGTTCCTTGAATGGAAAGGCGCGGTTTTTTAATTCATTAAACCGCCAGGATATGGCTTCTTCATCTTTGTGCTTTTCGATGAGGAGTTCATTGGCTTTCTCTGCAAGTTTTCTCGGTTCTTCCTTATCTTTTTCATATTGCTCAAATACTTTCTTCAAATATCCGGCATCCGGGGTAAGGAATTCCGAGGTAGTTAACGAACGCAATCGGTCATAAACTGAAAAATCGTTTTGTGCAACAAAATCTCTCAGTATTGGCACGGCTTCCTTAATCACATATCTTTCGCTCGCCCGGATAAAACTATCCGGCATAAATCGCGGCAGATCCGAGGTTTTTCTTTTATAAACAGCAAGTAGACTTTTTATTTCATCCGGCTGGACATTTTTCACTAAAGAAAAGATGGCCTCTAAATGTTCGGAATAGGCAAAAGGGACATAATTGATAATTCTCTTTTTATATTTTGTGATATCGAGATTCAATTTGCTCGCAACTTGGATACAATCGCCAAAAATATGGATGTAAGCATTAGTTTTATAACTTCTGCCACCCCCATCTCGCTTTGTGAATTCAAGATCTTGTTCTCCAGGATCAAATTGATCAAAAATGGATCCTTCAATAAGGCTTTTCAGCCTATCCTTTTCTTCTGTTGTTACCAAAGGGTCAAGCGTATCTTTATTGTTTAAATAAAACTCAAAAACATCCAGGTAGTATTTCCCTTGTTCGGGTTCCAGTTTAAATCTAAATTTAGTGTATAAACGTTCTTCTCCAGAAGGTCCTTTATCTTGTTTTTCCCACCTGCTTTCTGCTTCTTCATATTCACTGGCTAAATATTTTCTTCCTTCTTCGTAAATTTCTTCTGCATCTGCACGTTTTGAGGATTTTATCTGTTGAAGAGTCCACAGTGCATCAAGCTTACCCTTTTCAAAATGCGATAATTGGTTGATAAATTCTTCGACCTGTTCTTTTTCTAAAAGAATAGAAAATAAATTTTGGAAGCTGTACAGATTCTTTTTCAAACTATTGGATTTTGAAATTTGTGAAATTAATTTGAAGAGGTAGTCTTTATCTTTACTCTTAAGAATAAGTGCAATCTTTTCAATGAATTTTGATTCTCGAGCTTTATACCAATGTCTTGATTCAAATGCTTTTTGGACAATAATGTGCAATTGGCCTTCAATATCACTGTCCCAAACTGCTTTTAT
>JAFDHQ010000034.1 GCA_019308685.1 Deltaproteobacteria bacterium | reverse complement strand
TTTCGGTCATTGTGATTTGTTTGTTTTTTGGGATTTGTTATTTGGAATTTCCACTAACTCTATGAATTTGTTTTGGTTTTTAAATCAACAATCATCCATCGCCAATCAACAATCGTGCCCGAACGGGGTTTTCGTTCAGGTACTAAATGTTGATGACCTTATCCGCAAGTTGCATGGCGGTGACGATATCGAGCATATTCGTGGTCTCGCCCACCTGTTTTTGGTCGAGAAGGTCAAAATGGGTCAGGCAGGTGCCGCAGACAAGGATGTGAAGCCCTTCCTTATCATACGCTTTTAAAACCGGCAACACCTCCGAACCCTCAATGGTGAGTTTAACCCCGTTGTTCACAAAAACCAGCCGCCAGAGCTCAGGTCCCATCTCTTTGAGTGTCTTGATATAACTGATCATGAGTTTTAACCCAAGCTCGTCATCACCATACCCCATGCGATCCGTAGCTATCATGACCATAATTTTCTTTGTATCGGTTTTTACTCTCTCTCGGGTCGAATCTTTGGAAGAAATACCGGCCTCCCGCGTCCCAATAACATAGAAATCGTTCCCGTCCTTTTGTTCATCCGTATCAAAGTGTTGGGATTTTAAAAACCGGCTAACATTTTGTTTTGAAGCCTCATTATCAACGATAACTTTGATTACATTCGGGTTCATTTCTTCAATAGCCGCTTTTGTCTGAAGTACCGGGGCCGGACATGCCAGACCCCTGGCGTCGATTTCTTTCATATCTTTTCCTTTTAACCCAAACTCTGAACCCTGAAAGGTTACGAAATCTTTTTGAATACTACAATATCATTACAAAGGATATTGCGATTTGTCAAACTTGATATTCCGATACTTAAGGGCGGTTTTCATAGAAAAAACCGATTAGTGAAACCGGGTAATAACCTTGAAAGAGGTGGCAGAAGTATGTGAGGAAGAGCTTGAAATTGAGAGAGTATTAGCTTGAAATTGAGAGAGTATTAAAAAAGTGGAAAGTTGTAGAAAAAATTATTGAGGGGCACTTTGCAGCTTTTTCACGGCATGAACAACAACCTGAACGGCTTTATCAATCTGATCGACAGTGGTCATCCGTCCGACATTGAACCTTATGGTTCCTTTGGGCCAGGCCAGAGTTCTCCGGCTTTGCCTTGGAGTTTGGTGTCTTAAATCACAAATCCCAAGCACCCCGCCAAAAGAACGGCGGGCAGGCAAATTTCAATAAGTCTATAAACTTTCAATAAAGCAAATCCTCTTTGGGGATAACCAAAGCCTGATCCTCAGGGCCAGAAATTTTACTTTTCTGAAGTGGATGCTAAAAAGTCGAGCATGGCCTGGCACAACGGTGAAACATTTCTTCTTTTGTCCCGTATTAGATAAAATTTTCGCAGCATGGCAAGATCTTTTATTTTTAAAGCCTTAATAATTCCTGTTTTAAGTTCCGTATCCAGGGCTCTTAAAGACAGAATCGATATGCCAAGTCCCGACCTTATCCCTTCTTTGACTGCTGTAGAGGAACCCAAACGGGCTACGATATTAAAGGAATCCATATTCTTTGCATGCGATAATTTAAAATACTCTTTAATAATTTTCAGCGTGCCCGAACCGGTTTCCCTTAGAATAAACGGTTCTTTAGATAAATCGTCGAAAGTGACTTGCTTTTTGTCGGCCCATTTATGGTCGAAGGGAACAGCCAACACCAGTTCATCTTTCCACAGCTCGCGACATATGAGATTGTCATTGGTACTTTTCGATCCAACCACGCCCAGTTCGAAATCACCATTCATCACCCGTTTTTCGATGGTACTGGTGTCTGAAATCGTTAAGGTAACCGTCACCAGAGGATGCTTTTTCCTAAATTTTTTTAATATTTTTGGGAAGATATATTCACCGGGAATGGTGCTGCCACCCATGTGAATCTTCCCTTTTTGGGTTCCGAGAAAACCCTGCATCTCATTGCATGCATGCTTTTTCATATCCAGTAACAAACACGCATGTTTGTAGAGAAGTTTGCCTGCCGCGGTTGGAACCACCTGCCTGCCCAAACGATCCAGAAGTTGAGTCCCGACCCTGCTCTCAAGGGTAGCTATCCTTTCGCTGACCGAAGGCTGTGCCAGAAAAACAGCATCAGCGGCTTTTGAAAAGCTTTTTAGCTCAACCACTCTGCAAAATATTTCTAACTGCCTAAAATCAAAATCTATAGACGGTATGTTGTGTGCAACATCTTTTTTCATTGTCCCTATGTTCCAATATGCACCACGTCGGAAGCGTGAACCAGAATCGCCTTTTTTTTCAATTCAGGGAGTATGTCACGAAGAACATCATACGTAACCTCATGGGGGTGTGCGATGCCGATGGCTTCACCATGACTGTTGGCGATGTGTACGAGCCGGCGTATTTGTTTTCGAATAAAATCGCGTTGTTGGATATGATCGAGAAACACATCCTTTTGCGCAAAAGGTACCTGTAATAATTGAGCGGATGGTTTGCATAATGTTTCGGTTGTGGTACGGCTGTCGATAAAAAACAGCTTTCGTTTTTTCAGAACAGAAAAAATTTGGTATAGCTGGGTAGAAACCGTGGTCATTTTTGAGCCCATGTGATTGTTTACCCCTTGAATAAAAGGAAAAGAATTCAAATCCTTGTTGAGCTGCTTGATGAGTTGATCCGGAGACATTGAGGTGAGAAGCGCTCCGGGTCCCGGGTTAACCATGGGATATTCATTGGGTTCCATGGGTAGATGAAGCATCACGTCCAACCCTTTTGAATGGATAGACCTGGCAATACTTTTCTGAAAAGGGCTGAAAGGAAGTATGGAAAACGTGAAAACCGTATCCAGTCCGAGGAATTTTTCCACTATTTCTTTGTCGTAGCCGATGTCATCGATAATAATAGCTATTTTTGGCAACTCTTTGGGTATTGCAGGCACCGGTTTTCGAATGGGTTTATGGGGCGGGACCTCCTTTTCAGGATAGACTTCAAAACGGGGTATTTTGGTTGTCCGGGGTTTTACAAGGGGCTCTATAGGGTGCTTTCGCAATAATGTGTGACGGGCAATAACGCCGGCAATAATGACAAGAAATATCAGAACGCCAAGCCCGGCAATTGCCCTCATTAGATTGGTTTTTTGGGACCTTTTGTTACTCGGTTTTCTTTTGGATTTGTTTTGCCGCCTAATTTTTCTTTTAGCCATGGGCTACTTGTTGCTACCCTTGAAAATTTCATAACTTAAAAGGATGTCAAGGGCGCGCGTCACCTGGTTGTCAGACATCAATTGTTCGACCTTAAGTTGACCGAATCTGTTTTCAGGGGCTTTGGTTTTCGGTTTCTTTCTGTCCCCCTCTTTTTCCCCGGGTTCTGTTTGGACCCCTTGACTTTGCTCGGGAATTGCTTCCAGATGATTTTTAAGGTCCTTCTCCCTTATTTTACGGTCACCGTCACTTGTCTCATCCTTTTCGATGAATCTTTGATTTACAATGATGTCAGGCTCAATCCCTTTGGCCTGGATCGACCGCCCACTGGGTGTGTAATATCTGGCGATTGTCAATTTCAGGCCGTAACCGTCTCTTAAGGGCTCCACGGTCTGGACCGAGCCTTTTCCAAAGGAAGGGGTTCCCAGTATAAGGGCGCGCTTATGGTCCTGAAGTGCACCGGCGACGATTTCCGATGCACTGGCACTTCCTCCGTTAATCAAAACAACCATGGGAAAACTTCGATCTGTGCTGTTGGCCTTTGCTTTGAAAATTTGAGTATTTTGTTTCAGGCGTCCTTTGATCGAGAGGATATCTCCTTTTTCAAGAAAAAGATCCGAGATCTTGATAGACTGATTAAGAAGCCCACCCGGGTTGTCGCGAAGATCCAGGATAAGCCCTTTTAAAGGTGTTTTCCCTGATTCGAGCCGTTTGAGCTCTGTTACCACATCATCCGTAGTATTGTCCCTGAAATTTGTGATCCAGATGTATCCGTATCCGGGTTTTAAGACAATGGCTCTTACGCTTTCAACGGGTATAACATCCCGAATCAGCTTGATATCTATCGGTTCACTAACCCCTTTCCGTTTTATCGTTACAACAACTTCAGTCCCTTTGGGACCTCTGATCATTTTTACGGCATGTCGCAACTCATTGGTCGGCTTACCATCAACTTTGACGATTATATCTCCGGCCTTTATTCCCGCTTTATACGCCGGCGTTCCTTCGATAGGAGAAACCACGGTGACGAAACCATTTCGCATGGTTATACTCACGCCGATTCCGGTAAACTTGCCCTGGGTATCGATTTGAAGCTCTTTAAAGTCGTCAGGCGGCAGTAATGAAGAATGGGGATCAAGGCTGTGGACCATACCCTGGATCGCCTGTTCGATCATTTGTTTTGAATCAACCGGATCAACATAGTTTTTTTCAACCAGTTCAATCACATCGGAAAATAATTTCAGGCCTTTATATGTCTCTTCTCCGTTGGCGGAAAGATCACGGTAGAAACCGAATCCTATGATCAAAAATATAACGCCTATTACTGTTATTAACCAAAGATTGACGTTTCGCTTTTGTTTCATGCTCATATGGTTTCTCCTTAACCTTTTTTAATCCATTTTAACGGATCCACAGGTTTACCGTGATGGCGTATTTCAAAATGGAGGCTTGGGCCTATCATGGACCCTGAATCCCCTACTGTGGCAACAACATCTCCCTTATCTATGGTATCTCCTTTTGATGCGAAGAGTTCTTCAGCATGGGCATAAACGGTATAATAATTTTCCCCATGATCAATGATGATCATGTTGCCGTAACCCTTGAACCAGCTGGCATAAAGGATCTGTCCATCAAAAACAGCGCGGATCGGTTCGCCTCTGTCTGCCTTTATTTCGATTCCACTCTGAAAATTTACGACATTGAGTTGGGTGTTTTTATGCGGGCCGAAAAAATATACTATTTTACCTTTAACAGGCATATTAAGCAATCCTTTTAATGAAGAAAAGCTTTTTGGCGGAATATTTTTTTCCTGTTTTAGTGGACCGGTTTCTAAGTTTAGAGATTTAATTGTCTGATTCAGTTCGGCTGCCGCCTGTTTCAAGGATTCAAGTGCCGCAAGTTCCAGAGATTTTTTGTTGCGGATGCCCCCAAGGATTTCGGATCGTTTTACTCTTTCATTGGACATCACCGCAATCTGTTTTTTTAAGTTTGTTTCAAGAGAGAGTTTTTCCGTTTTTTGGGAATTCAGCCTGTCTAAAAGTTGCTGGAGCTTTGTTTTGTTGTCTAGAAGGTTCTTTCGGATTTTTTCGTCATAAGCTAAAATGGTTTCCATGGACTTTTTTCGTTTAAACAGTTCATACATGGATTGAGCTGAAGCCAAAACATATATTTTCCCCAGCCAGTTCATTTTATAAAACGCCACCAGGCGTTTGAATATATAATCTTCATCGGCTGTAATCCTCTTTTTGAGGTTTTCGGATGCCCGGGCGGTTTGGATGGTTTTATCTCTGAGGGCGGTAAGTTCTGACTTGAGAGACGAAACTCGTTTTCTTGCCTGGTTAAGCGCCAGATCGATATCGTTGAGTCTGTTAATTATGGCGGCCTCCTCTCTCGTGAATGTCAGAACCCTATCCTTGCCTTTTTTTATCTTTCGATTGATATCTTCAGCTGCTTTTCTGAACCGTTCAATGTCGACACCGTTATTCCCGTTTTTTTTCTTTTTCGCTACAGGAACTTTAGGCATAATATTTACATACTGATTCAGATTTCGAATATAACCGACCCGACCCTTGTGACTAATTTTTAACCACCCATTGAGATGCTCGAGAATGAGGACCTTTTCGCCTTTATTTATTAATCCCAGAGGGATATTCCTTGTTGTCGGTGCAGAACGTAGATTCAGTTTGTTTACGGTGACAATTCCTATTTCATGGGATTCGGTGCCAAAAAATTCAGAAGGCCGCAACATGAAAATGATAGCTACGGCAACAAATAATATTATTTTAGAAATTGTTTTAAAGAAAGATAACACCCTATCCATCCTGCAAATGTACTGCCAAGAATTATTCCACATAACGCGCCGGGGGAAAGAAATCTAATGGTAAACAGACCGGGAGATAGCCCCTGTTCCATCTTTAATGATATTAACAAAAAACTGACAAATAATGCGGCCAGACCGATAATTCCGCCAAAAGCCCCCTGGATGAGGCCTTCGATGTAGAAAGGCGCTTTGATAAAACTATCTGTAGCCCCCACCAGACGCATGATTTCGACCTCATCTTTTCTTGAATAGAGTACCAGTCGAATGGTATTGGCCACTATTAATAAGGTGGCCATAAAGAAAAGGCCACCCATTGCATACCCTGTTAATCTGAACAGATTAAAAAAGTTCGTAAATTGCCCCAGCCATCTCTGTCCATATTCCACTTCATCAACTTGGGAAAATGATTCGATCCGGGTGGCAAGTATCTCAACGTTTTCCTGGTTTTGGAAGGATGCTTTAAGGCGAATTTCGAAAGCATCCGGAAGCGGGTTTTTATTTAGATTTTCGAACAAAGAAGACTGCCGCCGCATCTGTTTTTTAAGGTCTTGAAACGCCTCATTTTTTGAAATGAATCTGGCGTTCTGGATACCGTCGATACGCTGAATTTTTCGTTTGAGTTCCAGAACCTTTGTTTCAGGGATATCCGGTTTCAGATAGGCCATGATCTTTATCCCTTTTTTCCAGGAATTTATTGTTTCATTGGCGTTTACAAAAAAAAGAGCAAAAGCGCTGACAATAAGGATGGAAATAGCGATGGTAATAATAGTGACTACGTTTAGGAATCTGTGGTCCTGGATATCCTGCAAGGCCCTTTTATAGTTGAGAATCATGGGAACAACTTTCAAGTATTTGTTATTTTTTGTATATAACCCTGATTAAGATGGATGACCCTGCCCCCGGTTTTACGGATAAGCTCCTTGTCGTGGGTGGCGATGATAACCGTGGCACCACGAGTATGGAACCTTTTAAGAAGATCAAGGATGATATCGGCGGATACTTCGTCCAGATTCCCGGTGGGTTCATCTGCGAGAATTATCTTCGGGTCACCGACAACGGCTCGGGCAACCGCTATTCTTTGTTGTTCGCCGCCGGATAGACTGGGGGGAAAAGAACGGAGGTTCTCTTCCATACCCACAGTTCGTAATATGCTTTTTACCTTTTTTTCGATAAATCGTCGTTTTTTACCTGTTGCTTCAAGGACAATGGCAATATTATCAAAGACGGTTTTTGTGGCTATCAGCTTGTAATCCTGAAATATTATTCCGAACTTGCGTCTGAGAAGCGGTATTCGTTTGTGAGAAATCCTCGACAGATTTATTCCCTCGATCAATATTTGCCCTTCGGATACATTTTCTCCAAGGTATAGAAGTTTAAGCAGGGTGGTTTTGCCTGCTCCGCTCGGACCGCTGATAAAAAGGAGTTCGTTTTTTGAAATATCAAGGGTGATGTTGGCGAGAGCTTTTTTGGCTCCGTAATTCTTGTGAACATGGAACAACCGAATCATTGAGCTTTTGTTCTGACCGTCAATCATTCTAAAATTACCTGACCCATTGCCCGGTACAATGCAGCCTTCGAAATTTTATATGCATATAATGCATTGTAATAATTTGTCATGGTTTTGGAAAGAAGTGTCTGGGCGTCCAAAACATCGGTCGACGTGGCCATCTGTTCCTTGTAACGTTCTTGGTTGATCCTGAAATTTTCCTTTGCCTGTTCAATGGCTTTTTCAACCGTAATGATGGCCTTTTCTGCTTCTTGTGTTCTAAGGTATGCTTTTTTTACCTCTTGTTGTATATTATCAAAAATGTCGTCTTTTCGAAATTGTGCCTGAGACAAACGTGACTTTTTCTCATTTAATCCATAGGAGGTTCGGCCCCATTCAAAAAAATTCCATTTTGCGACGGCTAAAATATTCCAGCCCCTTGGATCAAATATACCACTTCCGCCATTTACATCCCATTCTGTTCCATGTCTGAAATAATTGCCCTCCAGGTTAATCGAAGGGTAATAATCTTTTTTTGCAAGTTGTAATTCCTTTTCCGCTATCTCAACATCTAAATTGGCAATCTTGATTTCCAAGCGATTTTTATCCGCTTGGGTGAAGCAGTATTCAAGATTTTTTTCGAAAGGTGTGTAATCGAGGATATCTACTACCGCAACAGGAGTGTTGATGGGTCTGCGAAGCAGGGTGTTAAAGTCCGATTCGGCATTTTCCATGGTATTTTTTGCAACAATGAGTTCCTGTTTGGCGTTGGCCAATTCAACCTGTGCCTGCAATAAATCATTTAATGGGGACATCCCAACCTGATAAAAATTCTCGGCCACATTTTTTTGGGCATCGATCTGGATAACGGTCTGTTCCGCAATTTTTCGTAGCTTCTGAGCTTTTAACAGCGTAAAGTAGGTGGTTTTTGCTTCTAAGATAATTTCCTGGCGCACCAGTTTTTCTTTAACTTCTGCAGCATCAAGGCCAAGGTTTGCAATGTCGTATTGTCTAAGGATAGAGAATCCCGTAAATATCGGTTGGGATACAGAGGAAATGAAGGAGTATTCATCTTTTGCAGCCGTTGCAAAGCCGCCGATACTGGCCCCTTCATCCATTCTATTGTATTGATATGTTGCACTAAATGTGGGAAAAAAATGGGTACGTTGGGCGTTTTTTTCGGCCTCGGCCGCCTTGATTTCTTGTCTGGAAATTTTCAACGAAAGGTTGGCCTTCATGGCTTTCTCGATCGTCTGTTGGAGTGTAAAAACTTCAACATGTTCCTGGGCGGCTGAAAAGGCGGGAGCCATAAAAGGCAATACCAGGGCAAAAAAAACAAATAGCCTTATATTTTTTTTAATTGTTTTCATAACTTATTATATAGAGACCTCAAAGAAAAAAATTGCCCAAGGGTTTTAGATTGACCGCCGTGGGCTTTATTGATATGGTTCCATTGAGTTGAAGGAGTGCTGACAACAGTTTTCCTTACTCAGAGCCTCCACTGAATCCCATTAAACAGGCTTCTTCCATTTCGGTGGAGGCTTTTTTATATCTAATCAGCACCTTAAAATCAACAGTTTATTCGCCTTGGCCGGAATACCCCGCAGCTTTTCACGGTAACCCGGTTTGAATTTCTTTAAGGGTCTTTTGATAAACATCGCTTAACGGGCCGCCAAGAGATACCGCCTTTTGGATAGCTTCCAACGCTTCATGCTTTCGACCCTGCTCAAAAAGAATTTGTGCCAGATTATTTAACGCTGAACCTTCCTTGGGATGAAACCGTGTGCTTTCTCTGAAAGCCGACTCGGCATTTTTTAATTCTCCGAGCGCGTAATGGCAATTGCCGATACCCATAAGGGCAGTCAGGTTTTGTGGCCAGCGTGTCAGCGCTGTTTTATATCCAAGGATTGCAGCACGGAACTGGCGGGCCTTTTCTAATCCCAGCACCGCTTCCAGAAATAGGCCCTTGTCAGCCGTGGCAGGGAGTTGATCCGGTCGTAGAATCAAAAGCCCCCAGTAATTGCTGCGAGCCCAGGTGTTCATAAAAACCCGGGAAGGCATGATCTTGCGGGCGGTGGTGCCGGAGCGAAGAATAACTAATTTTTTCGGTAAATCATAACCCACAACAACCGAATAGTGCCAGACAGGATACCAGGAAAGTCCGAGGTTTTGCAAAATGATTACCGGGTGACCGTCGGCCACTTCCGAGAATATGATTTCTATCCCGGTCGATTTATAAGCAATTCTACCGTGACGGCGGGCGGCGCTTATCAACGCGGTCTGCAGGCTTCCTTTTCGTGCGGGGGTGAAGACCTCATCTGTCAGGTCTTCAGGGGAAACAGGCAACCCGCTCCAGTGAAAGGACATTGCAAGGGCCGCAGGCCCGCATTGATATTCCTTTTGGGGAAAAAACGGTACTGCCTTAAGCTCAAAACAGGGGGGCAAGTTCCCCTCTTTTTGCAGCATTTCCCATTTTTTAAGACCGGCACAACCGGTCAGGCATATCAGCAACAAACTGCTAAAAATAAGGAGGGGGATGCGCCGTATTACCATATTATTTTTACCTAAAATCTGCATTAACTTTTTTCAAAAAAGACAAATTTGCTCGGCTGATACGAGGCTTGCAGAATTTAGGTTTTAGTTTTGGTGTTTAACAAATGGAAAGATGTCGGTATAACCGGCGATATCTGTAAAAAGAAGCACTAAAAAGACGATCAAAGCGGCACCCACCAAAATGCCGAGTCCGTCGCCGCCGGCAGGAAGCTGATCCATTTTATCTGCAATTCGCATAACCTGGGCATCGGAAAGACTGTCAACACGGGCTTTGGCTTCAAGGGGATCGATGCCCTGGGCTGTCATTGCCGCCTGTACTTCCTTACGTTCAAAAAGCCTGATAAGATTGTCGCGTACATTTTGTGCCTGTGTCATTGAAAGCACGGTTTCACTTCCGACCATTGCCGCATGAACCGTTTGAAGGGGCATGGTCAAAAACACCATGGTTAATGTCACAAAAACACTTACATACCTGGCTGAATACCTGATCCGATGCATCATACACCTCCAATAATTGACGGCTTCGTAAAAAGTCCAATTTCTGCGTTGCGATTTATTTCGTGTTCACTGCGGCGTACATAAGTACGCCTCATTCCACGAAATTCGCAACGCCTTTTTATCCCGATCGATTGATGCGGGGGAACTTGAACTTTTTACTTTGCCGTCTCAATTTTGACTTTTTACAAGTTCATCAATAATTAAACAGTTCGAAATTTCTACAACTATATGAAACCAATACCTTTTTAATAGCAACCTCTTTCTCGATCACTATTCCATAAGCGAACTATCTTGTTTCTGTCAAGAGGAATTTTACAGCAACCCAATATGGCGTTATTCCAATTGAAGCGAAGCCTAACTCGTGTCCATCCATACATCTATATTGGGTATAAATTAGGTTTCCAATTCAAAAATGAGCAGTTTTTCGCAAGGTCAAGGAAATCAAGGAACACCGCGGAGGCGTACACGTAGTACGCCGCACAAGTAATTCCGCAGATTGACCCCGGAGAAATAGGCTACGCATTTCACAGGGCAGGCGCAGAGATTGCGGAAAAGGGCCATTTCTGGATGGAAACTAACTCAGCCTACCAACACTAGCCTAACATCCATTACATTCGTATTCGTAGGGCCGGTCATGAGAAGATCTCCGGTTTTTTCAAAGAAGTGATACGCATCGTTTCTGTTCAGGAACTCGGCGGCCTCCATCCCGGCATCTTTTCCTCGTGTTACCGTGAAAGGATCAGCCAGGGCACCTGCTGCGTCTGTAGGGCCGTCATTTCCGTCCGTGCCGCCGCTCAGTATGACAACTCGAGGCTGAAGCTCCACAAGGTCCATGCATGCAGCCAGGCAGAATTCCTGGTTCCTTCCTCCAAGACCATCCCCCCGAATCGTTACTGTGGTTTCACCTCCTGAAATAATACATGCCGGCGCAGAAACCGGTCTGCCGGTTTTGACAATCTCCTTTGCTATGGCGGTGTGAACGCGCGCCACCTCTCTTGTTTCTCCTTCCACCATGGAGGAAAGTATAAGTGTTTCATATCCGAGGGTTTTGGCTGTTTTGCTTGCCGCTTCCAGTGCCAATATATTGCTTCCCACAATAAAATTAAAGACGCGGTCGAATATTTTATCGTTCTCTTTGGGTGTTTCGGAAATTTGTCCGTCCAGACCCGCTTTCATGTGATCATGGATGGCAGGAGGGATGTCCTTCAAGTTATATTTATTGAAGATTTCCGAAACATCCTTGAAGGTAGCACTGTCAGGCACAAAGGGGCCTGAGGCAATCACATCCATCTTGTCTCCCACCACGTCGGAGAGCATCAAGTTGATAATGGTGGCCGGAAAAGCCGCTCTTGCCATCTGACCGCCTTTGGAGGAAGACATATGCTTTCTGACCGCATTGATTTCATCAATGCTGGCCCCACATGCCAGCAATTTCCGGGTAATCTCCTGCTTGTCCGAGAGGGTGATATTTCCAACAGGGAAGGGGAGCAGGGCGGATCCCCCGCCGGATATGAGGGAAAAAATCAGGTCCTTTTGACCGGCGCCTTGCAAGAAATCAAGGACCTTTCCGGTCCCTTTTACGCCGTTTTCATCCGGTACCGGATGGCCGGCCTCTGTGATTTCAGTTAACGCCAACTCTTGCGTAAAGCCGTATTTGACGTTGATCAGCCCTTTCCGAATCCTTTCTCCGAATAGCTCTTCAATGGCCGCAGCCATGGGAGCAGTGGCTTTTCCCGCACCCACGAGGGAGATGCGATCGAATTGGGATAGGTCAAGCTCGGTTTCAGGCTCTCCTTCCATCCCGACCACCAGCCGGTTCCCCTGAACGTGAACAAACCGTTTTACCGCCTGGTATGGGTCTACAGCCGTAAGGCAGACTGCAAATATTTCTTTGGCGTCGGAGCGTAAGGTCTCTAATTTTTTGTCTTGTTTGTTCATGTTGTGCGTCCTCCTTCGGCGAGATTTTTTTTGAGAAATTGCCTTTAGCCAGGTTATTAATTCGTAAAAACCGTGAATGATTTATAGATGCGATGAATTTAAAGGCTTGCATCCCCTGCAGGAGATGATGGGGGTATAGGTAAATCTTCTTGGATCGGAAAAAAATTGCTTAAATTCTTCAAAAAACTCTTCATATCCACCCTCGTATTCTTTAAACTGATATCCCGAAATTTTTACGGCGACTTCAACCTTCTTGGTCCAGTTGAACGTGTCAATCTCCCTTGCTTTTCCAAAAATCAGGTGATGTGGCGATAGGTGTACATCAATATCCTGGTAACCGAGGTCATAAAGGAAAGAATAGAGTTTTATTCCTACGTAGGGGTCAAAGTCAGCATTCTTTTCCAGAGCTTTTATCATTCTGCAAATTGATGTTTTAAGTTTATTAGAGAGCCCAAAATGTCTCAAGCAGTTATAGTCCAAATCTATCAAGCAAAGAATTCCTCCGGGTTTCAGAATACGAGTTATGTTCTTGACGATCTCAAAACTCATGGATCGATGGTACTCGAGAACAAATCGAACCCAAATAAAGTCAAACATTCCCAGATCCTCTAAAGGTTTGGTAATATCTTTACAAATGTATGTTATCCCTTTTCTATTGTAATGCTTTTTTGCATATTTAATTCTTTCTTCAGCGAAATCCACACCCACGACTTCACCATTGGGTTGAACTAGCTTGTTCAGATAAAAGGTGGTTTTTCCAGACCCAAACCCCAAGTCGGCCACTCGCATGTTGGGTTTAATACCGGCCCACAGTGCCTGCTTTTCAACAATCATGCCGTTTGTTTTTAGGTCAAGACGAAGCGTTTCTTCGTCACTTTCCATTAAATATCTCGTATGGGTCATAAATTAAATTTCTCATGTTGGTTGTCCAGTTCAGCCCGAATAACTCGACCAATTTGTTCTAATAGATACGGCTTTTTTATATACGATGTTGCGCCTAATTTTTGGGCCTCTTTGACGCGTTCTGTTTCGGAAAAGCCGCTGGTGATTATTGCTTTCTGATCCGGGTTTATTTCGAGAATTTTTTTGTATGTATCGAGTCCGTCCATGCCTGGATCCATTATCATATCCAAGACCAAAAGGTCTATTGGATTGTTGGTCATGTAATCAATCGCTTTTTCACCACTTGAAACGGATATCACAGAATACCCCAGTTTTAATAAGATTTCAGATGCAATTTTTCTTTGATCATCCACATCATCCACAATTAAAACCGATTCACCTCTACCCATAATATCTTGGAGGGATGTTACGAGTTTGTCTTTTGAAATCTTCTGCCTAACTGCTGGAAAATAAAGTATAAATTCGGTTCCTTTTCCTTCAGAACTTTTTATGTCAATATACCCTTTGTGATCTTTTACCGCACCCCAAACCACGGCCATACCCAATCCGGTTCCGCTTCTTCCCATTACCTTTTTTGTGTAAAATGGTTCAAATATTCTCTCTAAATCTTGAGAGGGAATGCCGACCCCTGTATCATTGATGCTAAGGGTGACATAATCGCCCTCCTTTACCTCTTCATAACCACTTAAGCATTTATCAATATACCGGTTTTCTGTTGATATAATTATCTCCCCCCTATTGGGAATCGCCTCTGCTGCATTAGAGACTAAATTCATAAGGGTTTTGGATAGGTGAATCGGAGAACCCGAAATATTTAGCAGGTTTGTTTCAAAATCGGTTTTTATATGAACATTTGAATGATATATTTTTAAATTTTCATATTCGGGGCTTTTTAAATATTCAGAAATAACCGTGTTTAAATTTAATATGTTCGTAGTGACAACGCCTCTTCTTGCCAGAGTCAACAAATCCTGAACAATTGCCGCAGCTCTTTCTCCTGCCCTTTGTATGGTTAAAATAGGCTTTCTTAGAGGGCTGTCCAAAGGAATATCCATTAATAACAGCTCAGGGTAACTTACAATACCGGACAGAATATTGTTTAGATCGTGCGCTACCCCGCCGGCGAGAGTCCCAAGGGCCTCCATTTTTTGTGCTCTTTGAAGACGGACCTCCAGATCCCTTTTTTCTATTTCCGCTTGTTTAAGTTCGGTGATATCGTTACCGATGCAAAGAATTTCTTTAAAATTCCCATCATTATCAAATATGGGTTTATACGTCCATGCAATCCATACTTTTGTGTTATTTTTGAGCACGCTTTGGCTTTCATTAATAATGGGTTGCTCAGGGTTGTGCTTAAGAAGCGCTAATCGACTATCACGTTGGTTCCTTGTTGTTTCTGTATTCTGAAAGATCGTACCCAGCACATTTTTCCCGAGGATTTCCTGTTCCGTATAATGAAAAAATTTTTGTGCAAATTCGTTAAAAAAAGTGATATTCCCCGCTATGTCTTGTCGCATGATAATACTGTTCGCATTTTCGACGAGATCACGATACTTTTTTTCACTCTCCTGGACTTTCTGGAATGACATGGCGTTCATGATACTGACTGCGGTTTGTGAGGCAATCCCCATCAAAAAATTCATATCACTTTTCGTAAGGGGTCTTTTTGATCTGATATTATCTACAGCCAGTAAACCGAGCGATTCATTTTCATAAACAATCGGCACACAAATAAGAGAACGCGCCCCCATTTTCTTAGAAAATTTAAGACTTTTCTTAGAAAGATTTTTTTCAATTTCTGCCACATCATTTATTAAAAAGGGCATCTGAGTTTTAAACGACACGACAAAAACCCCTTTTGATTCAGATTTGTCAAGGTGAAATTCGGTTTGTTGCAGAAGTTTTTCTTTTTCTTTGGTGTAGCCATATCCGGCGATGCAGGAAAGACGGGTTTTATCCGTATTGGCAAGCATGATCATACCCCGGTCGAAATCCATATGCACTTCCATATGTTTCACTACGGTGTTGATGAGCTTATCAATATCTAAAATCGAAGAGGTGGCCTTGCCGATTTCCTGAATTAACAGCGCATGGCTATGGCGAATATTCATTTCATTTAAAAGATCCTGGGCCACATTCCCTTGAGTTTCAACCGTTTTGGCCAGCCCTCTTTTTTCAAGGTGTTCGGAAATATAAGAAAGGGCCATGACGATAAGCAAACAGAAAAGAACAAATGCACTCCAGGTTTGGAAAGGTAATACAAAAAAAAGACCCAGAGCACAGGCGATGCTGATCAGAAGAGAATAATTGCGAACCCGTTTCCATAAAAGAAAAGCTGTTTTCTCCCAGGTGATAATGTAACGACAGGCATTATCACCTTTATGATAACATGAGGGGTGCGTAACATGGGCTAATTTGTCCGTGAACAATTTGCCCAATGATTCAAATATCCCGATTCGGTTCTCACATTGATACGGTTTTTCATTTACCTCTGGTTTAGGAGTGGCAATAATTTCAACTTTGTTGGGCCCCAGTTTTTTTGCTTTGACAGTGGCACCGCGGCTCAACATGGGATAGACTTTTCCCATCAAAAGATAAACACTGGTCAGGCTCATTAATCCTAATGTATATTGTTTAACAGGCCCCATTCCTTCATATGATGTTGTATAACGTCCTGCCTCCCTGGCAATATTCGGGTTACCTGTTTTTTCGATCAAGGCTTTTTGGAATCGATCCGTCTGATCCTGGGTGAACCAGTGTGCAGGGTCCTCCACCTCATACCTGTTCATTCCCGCGTATTCCAGAACAGCGTCAACATCCAAATCAGGATATCTCTTCTTAATATATTCCAAATATGTCTTGGTGATTCTACTGTTGTAGAGGGGTGATGAATCGGTCACTATCCAGGTTCCTTGGCTAAGACCCTATAAGCCCATAAAAATTCTAAAAAAAATAAAAAACTGAACATGTTTCAATCGAAGATTACAAAAGAGAGGGTTTTATGTCAAGCGATGAAGTGCGGCGAAACAGGGCAAACGCATTTGAGTCCCAATCTTGAACCATGAGCTTTGGAGCTTTGCGCGCCAAAAAATTAAAATCGTTCGATGAGCTTGTTAATCAGGTAAGTACTCTCCCGCATCGCTTGTTCACTAAAAGGCCCGAACCAGTCTGTGATTTTTTTAAATTCATCCCGAAACATCTCTTTGTCACCCTTTTCAACCATGGCAAGATTATTTGCAAGAGAACAAAGATACTCTTTCAGGAGGGAAAGCCGTTTGGGTGATGCGAATATGATTTCAGAGTAAAGAGAGGGGTCCTGTGCAAAAAGCCTTCCCACCATCCCAAGCTCCAGACGGTAAATGGGGCTGGAAAATTCTAAAGTCCGGGATAAATCAATCTGTTTGTGACACAGAAATTGACCGAATGCGAAAGTTGCGAAATGTCGCACTGTTTGAACGATGGACATGATTTCATCATGTTCCTGTGCCGTCACTTGCAGGATAATAGTTCCCCAGGCGCTGAATTGATCAATAACCCATTGGCATGAGGGCAGATTTCTGCCGGGCGTGACCACGACGATCTGTTTGTCCATGGTTGATGTGGTGGGACCGTAAAGAGGGTGCAGACCAATTACCGGTCCTTGAAAAGCGTTGAGCATGGCATTTAAAGGTTGTTCTTTAATACTGGTGATATCTGCAAGAACACAATCAACCGGCAGGTGGGGGCCCAGTTTCCCGGCAACTTCATCAGTTACTTCAATAGGGACACTGATAATTGCAAGATCAATCCCGTGGCAAAGTTTGTCGACATTCAACCAATCATTTCGGTCCAGAATGCGTACCCTGTAGCCGGCATCGGCAAACCATTTAGAAAAGTATTGTCCCATACTGCCCCTGCCGCCGACCATAAGTACGGTTGCACCGGCACGGACGCCTTTTTGAGAGAGACGAGCGGCTTGCTCTGCCCGTGACTGGCGGAGAATACGACGGTAAAGATCTTCAATATAATCAGAATTTAGTCCCGCTTC
>JAFDHQ010000033.1 GCA_019308685.1 Deltaproteobacteria bacterium | reverse complement strand
ATTTGAACTTTTTACGAAACCGTCTAAATCGGACTTTTTACGAGTTCGTCAAAATTTAATGCAGTAAATTATTCATGTCAACCCATACCGATCCGTAATATACCACTGAACTTATGAAAAAAACCAAAACGTTATATCTAATAGACGGTACCGCATATATTTATCGTGCCTACCACGCCATCCGGAGTCTGACCAATTCAAACGGGCTTCCCACCAATGCAGCTTTCGGATTTACCCGCATCCTGATAAAACTTATTGAAGACCGGTCTCCGGAATATGTGGTCATGTTTTTTGACGCCAAGGGGCCGACCTTCAGGCACAAAATCTATAAAGAGTACAAAGCCAATCGTCCTCCCATGCCGGAAGATTTGTCGGTTCAGATTCCGCATATCAAAAAGATAACTCAAGGATTCAACATACCGGTTATGGAAATGCAGGGGTTTGAAGCTGACGATCTGATCGGCACGTTTCAGCTCAAAGCTGAACAAGCCGGGTTTTCTGTGGTAATGGTGACCGGTGATAAGGATTTCGTTCAGCTGGTAACAGATAATGCCATTATCTGGGACCCCATGAAGGAGAAAACCATAGATATAAAGACCGTCAGGAAATCTTTTGGTGTTGAACCCAACCAGATGGTTGACGTCATGGGTCTTTCCGGCGATTCGTCGGATAATATTCCCGGTGTACCCGGTATCGGGCCAAAAACCGCCCTCACACTGATAAAGACGTTTGGCAGCATGGACCGTCTGTACGAACAACTGCATAAGATTACAAAAAAAAAGCAGTATCAAAACCTAATCCAATATAAGGCACAGGCCTTTTTAAGCAGAAAGCTGGTTAAAATTAACACCGACGTACCGGTTGCGTTCAACCTCGAGGACTTGAAGCTCAGGGAACCAGATCATACCAAACTCTCCTCTCTTTTTAAAATGCTTGAATTCAGGCAACTGCAAAAGGACTTCCCCAAAGAGGCCGATCTTTCCAAGAAACAATATATTACTGTGTTGGATACGGAGTCTCTTTCTGATCTGGTTACGCGTCTTAAAACATCTAAACTATTTGCCGTGGATACCGAGACCTCCTCCAAAAATCCCATGAAAGCCGAGCTTGTGGGTCTTTCATTTTCAATGAAATCCGATGAAGCCTTTTACATTCCTCTTGCCCATGATTATCCCGATGTGCCCGATCAGCTTGAACTTAACGCCGTTTTGAATATGCTGAAACCGGTGCTGGAAAACCCCGACATCAAAAAGATCGGTCAGAACATAAAATATGACTGGATCGTTCTAAAGCACTACGATATCAACTTGGCCGGTGTTGTTTTTGATACCATGCTGGCATCCTATCTGATTAACCCTTCAAAACGAGCCCACAACCTAGACCAGATCGCTCTGGATTTTTTGGACCATAAAACCACGACCTACGAAGAGGTTGCCGGCAAAGGCAAAAAAGGTGTCCGTTTTGCCGAGGTTCCCCTGGAAAAAGCCGCGCCGTATTCTTGCGAAGATGCAGATATTACCTTTATGGCTTACCACGTTCTGAAGCCCATGCTGGAAAAACTGGATCTTATGGAACTTATGGAAAACGTGGAAATGCCCCTGGTACCGGTTTTGATGAAAATGGAAATGACCGGAATATGCGTGAACAGGGATAAGCTTCGGAATCTTTCAAAATCGTTTGAGCACCAGCTTGAACAGATTGAAACCAGCATTTATTCGATTGCAGGTGAAACATTCAACATAAGATCATCCCAGCAGCTCGGATATATCCTTTTTGAGAAACTCAAGTTGCCGGTTCAAAAGAAAACCGTAAAAAAAACCGGGTATTCCACGGATGTTAATGTTTTGACGGCGCTCGCAGACCAGCATGAACTTCCTGAACTTATTTTAAGACACAGGGCCCTTTCCAAACTGAAATCCACCTATACCGATGCTCTGCTCGATTTGGTTCATCCGGAAACCGGGCGGATCCACACGTCATACAATCAAACGGTCACGGCCACCGGCCGTCTCAGCAGCTCGGATCCTAATCTTCAGAATATTCCGATCCGGACCGAACAAGGCATGGAAATTCGCAGAGCTTTTATTCCCAGGCAGGGCTGGGCAATGGTATCCGCCGATTATTCCCAAATAGAGCTGCGGATCCTGGCCCATTATGCCGATGATGAAATCCTGATAAAAGCCTTCAAGGATGACGAGGATATTCACACCCGTACCGCAACCGAAGTGTTTCAGGTTTTCCCGTCAATGATTACGCCCGAACTGAGGCGGCAGGCCAAGGCCATCAACTTCGGCATCATTTACGGAATGAGTCCTTACGGTCTTTCAAAAGAACTCAACATAAGCCGTAAGATGGCCAAGACGTATATTGACAATTACTTCGCCAGGTATAGCGGTGTTAAAAAGTTTGTTGATCAGACGATCGCTGTTGCCAGAGAGACCCAAAAGACAAGCACCCTGCTGGGTCGAATCCGGCTTTTACCGGATATCAACAGTGCCAATAAAACCGTACGCGATTTTGCAGAGCGTATCGCCATCAACACGCCCATCCAGGGGACGGCGGCAGATCTCATCAAGCTTGCCATGATCCATGTGGATTCCGCCTTCAGTGAAAAAAATCTTAACGCCGCCATGCTTCTTTCAGTACATGATGAAATCGTTTTTGAAGTGCCTCCGGCAGAACTTGAAACCGCTAAAAATCTCGTCAAAGAAATCATGGAAGGAATCTGGGACCTCAAAGCACCCCTGAAGGTCAACATAACATCCGGCGGCAATTGGGCTGAAGCACACTAGCCCGGATATTTCATAAAAAATTTTAAGGGGCCTTTTTATTAGATTTCAAAACCGTTTGTTATTTACAATTTTGCTTCTAGTTGTCAGGTGACAGATTATATATGCAGATATTTATGGTTGAAAAACATCTCGCCAAAACCAGAAAGTTCAAGGTAGAAGATATAAACCAAATACTTGAAATTGAAAAACAGGCATTTCCAAAAACCGTTTTCTCAAAAGCAACACTTCTGGACTATGCAAACCAAACTAACAATGGAACTATGCCCATGCTCCCGGAGAAAAGTAATAGCTGCGGTTGAGTGGGTTCCTTCATATTCGTCCGGGTTTGCATTTGGCAGGAAAAGTTATCGGCTTTTTTGGAAAACAGCAGCTAAAATATCTTTTTCGGAAACCGCTCCTTCTCTTAAAATTTTTGGGGAAACTGAAGTAACATCGACCACGGTTGAGCCCATACCCCCTTTGAGCGCACCCACGTCAATAATAAGATCCAGTTCATCCGTAATCAAAGGATCCATGTCCGAAACCCGAGAACATCCGGAATCGCCGGTAATGTTTGCACTTGTGGCGGTTATAGGGCATTGAACAGCAGTTGTTAGGGCTAAGGCCACGGGATGTTCCGGCATTCGCACGCCGATTTTCTCCGTGCCTGCCGTAAGATTTATCGGCAGAATATCTTTTGCCTTAAAGACGATGGTGACGGCACCCGGCCAGAAGCGTTCCATAATGCGTGTTGCCGCATAAGGAACATGTTGCACCAGTCGGGTAAGATCGTATTGTTTATCTACCAGTATGAGAAGCGGTTTATCATCCGGCCGCCGTTTTATCTCAAAGACCCTATTCACGGCATCCGCATTAAAGGCATCCACCCCAAGCCCATAGAGGTGGCGTGTCGGAAAACAAATAACCCCGCCGTTTCTAATGACACGGGCTGCCTCATCGATGAGATCATGCGTAGGATGTATCGGGTCTGCTCGAAGAATCTTTAAGCTTTTTTGCTTTTTGATCAACCTGTTCTGCAAGTTCCTCTTTAAATGCTTCCAGCATTTTTGTAAGTTTTTGATTTGATAAAGCGAGTATCTGTACCGCCAGGATACCGGCATTGCGAGCACCCGGCTTTCCGATGGATACCGTGGCTACGGGGACACCCGGAGGCATCTGAACCGTGGAAAGAAGAGAATCGATCCCCTGAAGGCAAGAGGAATCTATGGGAACACCGATGACCGGAAGCCGGGAAAAGGCCGCCATGGTTCCTGCCAGATGGGCGGCATGCCCGGCCCCGGCAACAATAACTTTTATGCCCCGCTTATGTGCGGAAGATGCAAAATCAGCCGCGCGTTTGGGGTTCCGGTGTGCGGATACAACCGTCATCTCATAGGTCACCCCGAACTCTTTTAAAACCGAAGCCGTTTCTTCCATAATTTCAAGATCGGAATCACTCCCCATTACAATTCCGACTTCCGGGGACCGGTCAAGTTCTTTTAGAGCCTTTTTTCCTGTTTCCAAAGATACCTCCTTTGTTAACGCTTTGGAGAACCCCTCCTCCGGGTGTGAATATTTTCCTTTTTCAGGAGTTGGCTGCGAGGTTTTCTAGAAGATTCTGTTTTTTCTGATCAAGCTCCTTGCGGCTGATACGAGCGCCTTTTATTCCGCCGTTTAACGCAATTTCCGAAAGAAAATATTTTTCATTGTCCGTAATCTGGAGATCCACGTGGGCATAGGGGAATTTACCCTGCGCCATGGCGGTACGACAAAATTCTTCTATATCCTTGTCCACGGCATAAGTGTAATTTTTACCCCCCATTGAAATATTCATTCTGAAATTATTGGGATTATGTCTGACATAAGCTTCCACGTAATCCCCTGCAATGATGACGCGCACATCGGTAAACTTTTCCAAAAAGGGCTGAATAACAAAAGGATATGATGATTCAGAAAAGGCCATGAAACTGTAGACGGTTTCAATAGTATCCCACTTGCGTATGCCGTAACCGCAGTGCAGGCCGTCCTCCTTGGTTATTACAGAAGCGATGCCACGCCGGTTATATTCATTGATAATATTTATCAGATCCGCTCGTCGCGTGATAACGAATGTATGGGGCAACATCCACTTTTTTAAAACAAGAACCTGTGCGGCCTTGGAACGGTTTAATGTTTGTGACAGAGCGGATGGAAAGCATAAGACGCCTCTTTCAAGAAGATCGATCAGTACCGACTGCTTCAGATGCTTATAGGTCAGCATGCCCAGGAAAATATCCCCGGGGCCAAGGTCATCATATCGTGCCTTGAGTTCCTTGCTGCTTCTGATGATCATTGAATCACCTGTTTGTTTTTTGCGCCTCAATACTTAATTCGATCAACCGGTCAAGAAGCCTGCTGAAAGAAATACCCGCAGCGTCGGCAGCAAGAGGCAACAGGCTCGTTGCCGTCATGCCGGGGATGGTGTTTGTCTCGAGGACAAAGAGATCTTGATCCTTGAGAATCATGTCGGTTCGGCTGTATCCTTTACAAAAAAGGGCGTTATGCGCTGTTTTAGATACTTCCTGTGCCTTTTGGGTCAACGCATCATCAATACGAGCCGGGCATATTTCCTGTGTCGCACCTGCAGTATACTTGGCGGTGTAGTCAAAAAAATCATAGGATTTATCCGGAATTATTTCGATAACAGGCAACGCCTCTATCTTGTCATTACCAATAACACCGCCGGTGAGCTCAATACCGTCAATATATGCCTCTATTAAAATAACAGCATCATGAACTAAGGCTTTATCAACGGCATCTTTTAATACGTCTATGGACTTGACGATGGAAATCCCAACACTTGAGCCGCTGCCAATCGGCTTTACAACCAAGGGAAGGCCCAGCCGCTCTGCACACTTTTCCGGATTTAAGACGTCATCACGTTTGATAACCATGTAAGGCGGAACCCGGAGGCCGGATTTTTCATAAAGCTGTTTGGAGACCAGCTTATTCATTCCTATCGCACTCCCGAGGACGCCCGATCCCTGATAAGGAATTTTAAGAAGGTCCAGCAGCCCCTGAATCGTACCGTCCTCACCCATGGGCCCGTGAAGAATGATAAGTGCGGCATCAATGTTGGGTGCATCCGCCACGAGTCGAGAAATATCTGTTTTTGGATCATAGCGGATGATATCGTACTTTTCACTATCAAGGGCCTCATAGACCTGGTTTCCACTGGCAATGGATACGTCACGCTCAGAAGATGTACCACCGGAAAGAAGCGCAAGAGTTAGTTTTTTCATGGGCTTTCCTTTCAGTATGTTAAATGCTACGGGTTTAAAAAATAAGTTTACAATTCTGGGAGTTGAGGCGCCCGAATGGAAAGGCACGAAACCTTAAAAAATTCAAGCATATTTCGAGTTTTCGTAACGCAGGCCAGCGAGATGCATCGGCGTCTGACATGTGAAATTATTTTTGAGTGAGCCCTAACCCGGACAAACCGGAAATAACAAATCACAAGCATCAAATCTCAAATAAATTCCAAACTACAAGCTCAAAATTTCTATGACTTGAGAATCTGTTCTTTAAATCTGTTATATTCATCAAGGGTAATAAGATTGTTTTCAAGCAGGCGGACAAGTTCGGAAAACTCCCTGTTGTGAATTATATTCGGGTCTTCTAGTTGCTTAAATTGCCCGGATGAAGGGGTTTCCAAAGCGGCCGGATCATTTGACCCGCTGATTTTTAAAGATGCAAGTCCTCCTAATAAATTGACTTCAACAGTTCTTCCGCCAAATCGACGAGAGTTTAAAATTTCCCGAAGCGTCTTGCCTTCCATTTTCATGCGTTTATAAAAATGATAGGCTGATGCAACGATGGCAGCAGTACCGGCGATAAAAATCCATATCATGTAATTTATAATACCACGGAAAAAAATAACCAGCAGAACCAATCCTGTAATCAAAACAACATGGAGAACAAGAATTAAATAAGCCATCAAAACACTTTTAAGATGACTTTCCTCTTTTTCTTTTTTATTTAACGCCATAACATTTCTCTATATTATATCCCCTATCCCGCGATACGTGAGAAAAATAACAGGGTTTTTGAACTTTTTTTTTCATTTTATCATACATGAATTCGACAATTTAGTAAAGAAACCTTTCCAACATGTCGACATTTTAATTTCAGTCGGTTTTTGAATTTTCAAATCGTTCTACCAATTTTCCCGTATATACCTGTGGCATTTCATGGACAATTGATGTGTCTCGAATTGAGTTTAACTTCAAGATTAAAAAGTTCAGTTTTTTTAATGTACGGTATTTTTCGGAAGTTTCCTGCATACTGGCCAACAGATCTTCTGTCTGTTTAATCTCCTTTTTTAATTCAATTTCAACCGGGACACAATCTGCATTTTTTAGTATTTTATAAGCCAGACGCAACTCTTCCGAAACAAAACTGTCGTCCTCAAACTTCAAGGGCTTGCCGGCACCGGGCAGATTTTCAAATTCGCCCCTTTTCTGGGCCGTTAGAATCCGTTCTTCAATAATTTTTTCAAAACCGTAAATCATCACTAAACGCTTTTTCCCCAAATAAAACAGTATATTAAAATGCATAATAAATCAAATACATAAAATTTTTTCCCATTTTGTTTACGATCATTTAAAATAAAAAGGCCTCTACGATAATATCAGAGACCTCATCTCAATCAAAGCTGGTGGCGATGCAGGGAATCGAACCCCGGACACTGCGGATATGAGCCGCATGCTCTGACCGTCTGAGCTACATCGCCAGGATAACTCTTAAAATTTTTAATATAGTTAACAGCAGCCTTTATAATTTTGGATTTGGATTTCTCTAACAACTTACTTTTTTTTAGTCAAGTTATAAAATCGCTTCTCAATTTAACTCAAATTTAAGATATGGATTATCCGGGAACAGATCCCTCCGCCTCAATAGCAAATTCTTCCAGATCGCCCGGCAAATTGCCGAATACAATCATAAACGGCAGCTCTTGACCGGGTTTAACCTTAATATTCGAATTATTGTCGCCCAGGCGATTTGACAATCGTTTTTTAATAGCTGGAAGCTCCAGATTTGAAAGTTCAATATCTGACAGAACGTTTCCGCAAAAAACCGTCTCTTTTTGAACAAGAATTTTCCCTTTTGCATACAGTTTCCCGGTTACCTTGATATAACTGCGAACATCCGAGTACCCGTTTTTAATTTTACCGGTTATCATAAAAAGCTTTCCTGCTTTGATATTTTTAACAAACGAACTATCAATATTCAAAGTATCTATTTTAAGGTTGCCGGCAGGGTCTGAAATTTGAGGTTTAAAATAATCACTGACAAAAGGAATCTCAATATTCATAAAGTCGAGCAAAACATAAACGCCGTAACAACCGCCTCCCAATAGCACTAGAGTCAGCAAAACAATTAACGGTTTGCTGACTCGTTTTTCCACACCAGGCGTTGCTTTGACCACCACCGGTTTCACATGGGCAATCTCCTCTTCCGGCAGATCCTCCTGATCGGTGTCTTCAATAGCAAATTTTTGATCTATCTCTTCCGGTTCAGAAAAATCGGCGGTTTCGGGTTGATCCGCCGTTGCTTCCATCTCATCAAGTTCAGTTTCTAACATCTCCTCCGGCAAAACAGAATCAACAGGTTCCGCTTCCTTTTCAGTCTCCTCTTCTTCTGCTTCAAACATCTTCTCTATATCTGATAAATCGACCTCTTCCAACTCTTCAGTTTCGACACTCGCCTCCATATCCTCAGACGCTTTTTCAATATCGGGTTCGATTTCCATATCCAATTCAAGTTCAATGTCTTCCGGCTCCGCCTTGTCTTTCTCCTCAGTTACCGGATCGTCCAAATCGATCAATTCCTCTATATCCGAAAGATCGAGTTCATCCGGTTCCTCAGGTTTGGCTTCCACCTTTACATCCTCTGATGGCTTTTCAGGCTCGGGCTCCAGTTCCAGTTCTAAATCCCCAATCGCCTCGTCAACATCGCTCTCTTTTTCAGGAACTTGTGTTTCATCCAGCAGGTCTTCCATTTCTGACAGATCAAGTTTGTCCGGTTCCTCGAGTTTGGCTTCCATCTCCACTTCCTCTGATGGTTTTTCAGGCTCGGGCTCCAGATCCAGATCCAGTTTGAAATCTTCAATGGCCTCATCAGCATCGTCTTCTTTTTCCGGAATTTCTTCCTTTGAAAGCATCGTATCCATTTCCGGAACATCAGGTTCACCGGCTCCTGAATCATCCAATTGGCCGGTTTCAACATCTTCCGTCTCTTGGTCTAATTCAACCTCCGATATCATTTCATCCGGTTGTTCAGCTTCTTCTGGGGGCACCGGTGGATAGGCCATAAAAATTTCTTTGCATTTTGAGCATCGAACTTTGGAACCCTCCGGTCTTAGAAGACTTTCATCTAAATTGAAACTGGCGTTACATGCCTTACAGGTAATAATCATGGTATACCCCACCGCTTATAATTTAAGGTGATAAATCTCCGCTAAATTTCTATAATTTTCATTATAATCAAGCCCATAACCCACAAGGAATCCTTCAGCCACTTCATGGCAAATATAGTCAATTCTAATATTTTCACTACGGCGTTCGTGTTTGTCAAGCAAAGCACAAACTTTAATCGTTTTTGGATTAAAAGCTTTTAAATAATCAATGATAAAAGATAAAGTCAAGCCTGTATCGACGATATCTTCTACAATCAAGACATCTTTATGATTAACATCAATTTCAATTTCTTTTGTCAAACGGATATTCCCGGATGATGAAACGTCGGAGCCGTAGCTGCAGACACGTATGAAATCAAGTTTAACCGGAATAGTCAGATGCCGAACAAGATCAGATAAAAAGACAAATGCACCATTTAAGATCCCGATGAGAATAAGTTCACGATCCTGATAGTCGGATGAAATCCTGCGCGCAACCCGGGCGACCATATTGTCGATATCATTTTTATTTAAAACAGGAATTAGTTCAGGCATAATTAGAAATTGAGACCTTTGAAAAACACCCCTTTTCATTCGACGGGTTGATCCTGCCTAATCTTTAGGCATTATAGTTGCTCTTGTCAATAAATTTAATTCCTTACAGTCCGACATCAGCCAGCTGTTCAATCAGTTTTTTTTGCTTTTTGGTAAGCTTTACCGGCATGTTTACATGGATATATACATAAAGATCACCCTTGTCTTTACCATGCATATGGGGAAGTCCGTGTCCTGCAAGACGCATCTTGGTTTTATGTTTTGTTCCGGGAGGTATTTTTAAGCTTAACTCTTTTTTACCGATGGTGGGAACGGAAATACTTGATCCGAGGAGAGCCTCGCTCAGTTTTATCTCCCTACGCATATAAAGATCATACCCTTTAGGCTCATAAATGGTATGACCCAGTACCTTGGACTGAATATACAGATCTCCGGGAGGCCCGCCATATGGGTCTGGATCACCTTTACCCCCGACACGAAGTTTCTTCCCGGATATCATTCCTTTTGGAATCTTTACGGTAATCTTTTCACTTCGCCCCTGGTGCTGGTATGATACGGTTTTACTTGCTCCGGTTGCCACCTCCTCTAATGTTAGCGGAAGTTCATACACCAGATCTGCTCCTTTTGATCGGGCCTTGCGTTGCTTCTGATAACTGTCAAACGGGGTTCCCCCTCCGAAGGAAAACCGCATACCGTTGCCTCGGCCGGAAAAACCTCGGGTTTTTCCAAACAAATCGCTGAATATATTTTCGAAATCGAACCCTTTAAAGATGTCTTCCTGTGAAAACCGCTGCTGGAATCCTGTGGCACCATATGTATCATACTGTTTGCGTTTTTCCTTATCGCTCAGAACTGCATATGCTTCACTTATTTTTTTAAATTTTTCTTCATCGCTTTTATTTCCTTTTGTATGATCGGGATGGTACTTCATGGCAAGCTTACGATAAGACTTCTTGATATCTTCCTCGGAAGCGTTTTTATTGACTCCGAGTATTTTATAATAATCTTTTTCAGACATCTTAAAATTACCTCAATTGTAAGATATATTTTTATAACATCTAAAAATAAGTTGAAAATCATTAGGTGTCAAGGATCACTCGATTTTTTGATTTTCAGTTCCCAATGAATACTTCTCGGCGGATTTGAGGAAAATCATAATCACAGAAAGCGCAGCAGGTGTAATTCCATCTATTCGGGACGCCTGGCCCAGTGAGGACGGCATTATGGCAGAAAGTTTTTCTTTGAGTTCATTTGAAAGTCCGTGAACCTTTGTGAAATCAAAATCTTCCGGAATTTTCATTCGTTCCAGATGGGTGAATTTTTCGATTTCCTTGAGCTGTCGCTGGATATACCCTTCGTATTTAATCTCTATTTCCACCTGTCGTGCAACAGATTGGCTGATGTTATCGGGGCTTTTGGCCAGCTCTTGTGCGGTATGGTAATTGAGTTCCGCCCTTTTTAGAAGCTGATCCAGATAGATGCCGCTTTTTAACGGTCTTGTCCCTTGATGGACCAAATAATCATTTATCTCTTTGGCAGGCTTTATCACCGTTCCTTTTATTCTTTTAATCTCTTTGGCAATCTGCTTTTTTCGTTCATTTACATCTTTTAATGTATCGTCATCGATAAGGCCCAATTTATGACCGGATTCCATTAACCTCAAATCCGCATTATCCTCCCGCAACATCAGCCGGTATTCGGCTCGCGATGTAAACATGCGATACGGTTCGCGGGTGCCCCTTGTAATGAGATCATCTATCATGACCGCCATGTAAGCCTGGGATCTGTCGAGAATGAACGCCGGTCTTCCCTGGATCTTGCATGCGGCATTAATCCCCGACCATATTCCTTGGGCGGCTGCTTCTTCATAGCCCGATGTTCCATTAATCTGACCGGCCATATAAAGCCCTGAAACCCGCTTTGTTTCAAGGGTAGGCTTAAGTTGAACCGGATTAACATAGTCGTATTCTATGGCGTACGCCGGCCGCATGATTTCAGCCGATTCCAATCCTTTGACGGATCTGACAAATTGAATTTGAATTTCCATGGGAAGACTGTTCCCCAGGCCGCTGGCATAGATTTCTTCGGTATCCAGCCCTTCAGGCTCTAAAATTACCTGGTGCCTTTCCTTATCCGGAAAACGGACCATTTTATCTTCAAACGAAGGGCAGTAGCGGGCCGAGACCCCTGTTATCATGCCGCCATACAGGGCGGATCGCTTAAGGTTTTTTTTCACGATCTGGTGGCTTTTCCGGTTGGTATGCCCGATATAGCTTTGAATCTGAGGATTGTTAATCTTTTTGGTAAAAAACGAAAATGGTTTTGGCTCCTCTTCCGAGCCATGCTTCGCAAATTGACTGAAATCAATGCTTGATTTTTTCAGTCTGGGCGGTGTACCGGTCTTCATTCTACCCAGCTCAAATCCCAGCGCTTTCAGGTGAGCAGGAAGACCATACGACGCAAACTCGCCGGCCCTGCCGGCCTGGATGGAATTGAACCCGATGTGGACCAGACCGCATAAAAAGGTTCCTGTGGCCAGTACAACGGCATCGGACCCATATCCAAAACCGGTTTGATCTTCCACTCCGGCGATCCGGTTATTCTCGACAACCAGTCGCTCAACCATGGCCTGTTTGAGGTCCAGATTGGGCTGTTTTTCAATCACAGCCTTCATGGCCATATGATAACGGATCTTATCGTTTTGCGTGCGCGAGGATTGGACGGCAGGACCCTTTTTTGTGTTCAGCGTTCTATATTGAATGGCTGTTTTATCCGTAATCTTCGCCATTTCACCGCCCAGAGCATCTATCTCTTTTACAAGCTGTCCCTTTGCCATACCGCCGATGGACGGGCTGCAGGGCATTGCAGCCACCTTGTCAAGATCTATGGCCATAAGAAGTACGTGGCATCCCATTCTTGCTGCTGCGAGTGCAGCCTCACATCCGGCATGACCGGCACCGACAACAATAATGTCGTATTTTTTCCGGTAGAAAACCATAAGCAAAGATGTTTCCGTTAAATGATTTTACAATCTTTCTTCAAACAAGTATATATTATAAAAATAATGATTAATTAGCCAGAAATAATTTCACCGGAAAATTTTCTTAACCATAAGCACAAAATTGACAATCTCAAAAAAATCGCAATTAGGCGGCAAAGTAAAAAGCTCCAAATTCAAGGCGTGCAAATTTTGTAATCATAAGGCGTACTTTTCGTACGTTGAATGATTACGAAATGCAGCACAACGCAGAAGTTGGACTTTTTACGAAGCCGTCAAAATTCACACTTAAGAAACCAATAACATGCAAAAAAGATATAATGATTTTAACACGTATCTGAGAGGTATCTTTGGTTGCAGGGTTCAAAAAATAACCATCGATGCCGGTCTTTCCTGCCCAAACAGGGACGGTACGATTTCAACAGGAGGATGTATATACTGCAACGTCCGGGGATCCGGAACCGGTGCCCATGCAAAAGGGCTTTCCGTGACGGATCAGATCATTCAAGGTAAAAAAGCACTTTCAAAGCGGTACAAAGCAAAAAAATTTATTGCCTATTTCCAATCATTTTCAAATACTTATGCCCCTTTTGAAAGGCTTAAAAATCTTTATGAGCAGGCCCTTGCCATAGAAGATGTGGTCGGTTTATCCATCGGCACAAGACCGGATTGTGTGGATGAGCAGATTTTGGAGCTTCTGCAAAGTTATGTAAAAAAATATCTTGTCTGGATCGAATACGGTCTGCAATCCGCCAATGATTCAACACTTGCCTTTATCAATCGCGGCCATGATGTTTCATGTTTTAAAAAAGCAATCCTGGCCACGAAAAACAGGGGGATCAAAATATGTGCTCATGTTATTCTCGGTCTTCCCAATGAAAAAAAAACCCACATACTTGAAACAGCCAGAGCTGTCTCAAACATGGGAATAGACGGCATAAAAATCCACCTTCTTTATGTTGTCAGGGGAACAAAGCTGGATATGCTTTACTCAGCGGGCGGATACAGGTGCCTTGAACAGCAGGAATATGCTGATCTTGTTTGTGATTTTCTGGAACATATTCCGAAAAATATGGTTATTCAACGACTCACCGGGGATCCACACCCTGAAGAACTTGTCGCACCCCTGTGGGCTCTAAAAAAAACAGAGAACATGGCCTTGATACAAAAAACTCTGGAAAAAAGGGATACCTGGCAGGGTAAGTTTGCAACCAACTGAGCCATCTGAAATTATACGGATACTTTTGTATATCCCTGCACAATTGGGTAATTTCTGCCATAACCGAATGCCTTTGACGTCACTTTAAGCCCGGGAGCCGCCTGATAGCGCTTGTATTCGTTTCTGTCCACTTTGAAGACAATCTCTTCTACAATGTCTTTATCAAACCCCATTTGAACCAGTTCATCGGTCCCTTTGAAGTCTTCAATATATGCTTTTAAAATAGAATCAAGGATTTCATAAGGCGGCAGGTCGTCCTGATCGGCCTGATCAGGTTTGAGTTCAGCGGAAGGTGCTTTGGTGATGATCCGTGGCGGGATATATTCTTTTTCTCGATTGATAAAGCGAGCGAGATCATAAACGGTCGTTTTTGGAACATCTGAAATGACTGCCAGCCCTCCGGTCATATCACCATAAAGCGTACAATAGCCCACGGCCAACTCGGACTTATTACCCGTAGAAAGCACAAGGGAGCCATATTTGTTGGACAGGCCCATAAGAATGGTACCCCTGATTCTGGCCTGAATATTCTGTTCGGTGATACCGGGTTCGTTCTTTCTGAAAGACGGTGAGAGAAACCTTAAAAATTCTTTAAAGATACCATCTATGGGGACCCGGGTCAGCTCTATGCCGAGGTTTTCGGCAAGTTCTTCAGTATCTTCGAAATTTTCTTTTGAGGTATACTGAGACGGCATAAATACAACCGAAACATTTTTTCGCCCTAAAGCTTTAACCGCAATACATGCGGTCAGTGCTGAATCTATCCCTCCGCTTAACCCCACGACAACCTTTGAGAAACCACACTTTGTAACGTAGTCACGGGTTCCCATAACAAGCGCTTTCAGGATAGATTCTGTATCCGAATTTGAAATCGGATGGAGGTCGACTTGGGATGATTCCGGTGCTTCTGAATCAAAAACCATAAGATCCTCATCAAAATCACATGCTCTGGCCACAACATTTCCGTTTTTGTCGAACACGGTGCTTATTCCATCGAAAATAACACTGTCATTTCCACCGACCTGATTGGCAAATATTAACGGAACACCATATTTTCGTGCCATAGAACCAAACATATTCCATCTGAATTCTCTGGTTCCCACATAAAAAGGAGATGCAGATATGTTAATAACCAAATCAGCGCCGGCTTTTACAACCAGGGCTACAGGATCCGTGGAATATAATCTTCTTTTGAAAATATCCTCGTCGTTCCAGGCATCTTCGCAAACGGTAAGTCCTATGCGGTTTCCCTTGTAAGGGTAGGGTACACTTTCCCGGCCGGGCTCAAAATACCGGCTCTCATCGAATATGTCGTATGTGGGCAGGAGCCTTTTATGAACTTTGTGCAATATGTTGCCGTCTTCAAAATGAACAGCAGAATTGAAAAGGGGTTTTCCTTTGTCGGAAAAATTTTTATCTACAAATCCGCATATAACTCCGATACCCCGTATTGACGACAGGAGTTTGTTTAAACAGGCAAGATTGGCATCGACAAAATCTTTCTTTTCAAGAAGATCGCGGGGTGGATATCCCGGTATTACGAGTTCTGAAAAAACAACCACATCACATTTAAGTTCGACGGCTTTATCAGCAAAATATTTAATTTTGCCGAAATTATAATTAAAGTCACCGATAACCGGATTAATTTGTGCAACCGCTATTTTCATGATATTTAGGACACTGATTTTCAAAGATATACACAGATAACATTATTAAATATTCTATGGAGCCTACTGGTGATAAAATGTAACCTGTCTGGCTGTTTGAGCAATTTAGTGAACCTTAAGAAAAAACAGCGAATAAGATCATTCGTCCTTTAAACATATGACGATGCGTTCAACCAATTGTTATTAAAAGAAAGGAAACGCCTATGCTGTATAATTATTGTTATATCTTTACTCGACTTGCAAGAATTTTTTTATAAGTCCACGGATTTCTTCTATCTGTCCGGATTCTGTCCATATCATCTCCGGGTCGGCTTTGAACCAGGTCAGCTGACGTTTTGCATATCTTCTTGTATCCCGTTTCAATGTCCGAATCGCCTCATCCCATGAAACTCTTCCTTTGATAAAACTCACCAGGTGACGATAACCGATGGACTGCATCGATTTCAGGTCTTCCGAGTATCCCATGTCCAGAAGTCCTTTAACCTCGTTAAGAAACCCGGCCTCGATCATTGCATCTACCCTCTGGTTAATACGACTATAAAGCACCTCGCGATTTATATGCAGGCCTATTTTTAGCACTGTGAACCGATTATCTTTAAACCCGTGTTCCCGTCGAAATGAAGTAATGGTCTTTCCTGTCAACTCATATACTTCAAGGGCTCTGATAATCCTGTAAGAATCATTGGGGTGTATTCGCGCTGCCGTATCGGGATCATACCGGCGTAACCGTTGGTGAAGAAAATCCAGGCCAAAAATCCGGGCTTGTTCTTGCAAACGCTCACGCATACGGATATCTGCCCGACCGGCCTTAAACAAGCCGTTCACAAGTGCTTTTATGTAAAGTCCGGTACCGCCGAC
>JAFDHQ010000222.1 GCA_019308685.1 Deltaproteobacteria bacterium | reverse complement strand
GCTTTTTGGAGTAACTGACGGAAAAGCTGTTGGTACATATTTAGAGCATAAATTTCAAGCATATTTAAGGCTTAGATATGAATATGTGGAAGGGTCTTCTGCAAAAGGTATAGATTTTCCTGAGCTTGGAGTAGATATGAAAGTAACAAGTATAAAGCAACCTCAATCATCATGTCCTTTTAAATCTGCTAAACAAAAAATATTCGGCTTGGGTTATTCTCTTGTTGTCTTTGTTTATGAAAAAACAGATGATAATAAAAAACGAACTGGTCGTCTTGATATACGACATACAATCTATATTGAAAAACACCGCACCGCCGATTTTCAGACGACATCAGGTTTAAGAAAAATATTGGATAATGAAGGGAACTTAGATGATATCCTTGCATATTTTGAAGAACGAATGATACCAGCTGAAGAAATTCAGGCAAGAAAATTGGCTGAAGAAGTTTTAAATAATCCTCCTAAAATTGGCTACCTCACAATCTCAAACGCCTTGCAATGGAGATTACAATATAGCCGGGTTATACATGAAGCTGGCAATATCGATGGAATAATAAGGGTTCACTAATGGCAAGTAAACGTAAAATAGAATTTGGTGATTTCCAAACACCTTTAGAATTGGCCGAGAAAGTTGTTGGTTTGGTAAAAGAAATTTATCCCGATCCGTCATTTATCGTTGAACCTACATGCGGGTTGGGTACATTCATAAAAGCAAGCATGAATGAATGGGGAGATTCTTGTCATTACTATGGTTTTGATATTAATGAAAAATATGTCAAGGAATTGAGATCAAATGGGTTTGAAAATGGCAATGTTTCTTTAGCTGTCAATGATTTTTTCAATTTTAATTGGTCTGAATTATTTAAAAAGTTAGGTGGTAAAGTCCTAATTGTTGGAAATCCGCCATGGGTTACAAGTTCTGCACTTGGATTGTTGAATAGCAATAATCTACCAGAGAAAAGCAATTTCCAAAGACTTGGAGGGTTTGCTGCAAAAACAGGTAAGGCAAATTTTGATATAGCGGAGTGGATGCTTATCAAATTGATCGAAAGTTTACGTGGGTCTGACGCATGTTTAGCCATGCTGTGTAAAACGTCAACCGCAAGAAAAGTGCTAAAGCATTTCTGGACTATTGATGGCCAAGTTAATGATAGTTCAATTTACATTATAGATGCTAAGCGCCATTTTGATGTCTCTGTTGATGCATGCCTGTTTGTTACTTTTATAAACCCTATCAAAAAATCTAAAGACGCATATATCTATAACGACCTATCCTTCAATAAAAAAATATCTCACATAGGCATTTATGCTAATGAATTAATAGCGAATATAGATGACTTTAATAAATTTCGTAAGATTGATGGAATAGATTATTATAAATGGAGGTCCGGCCTTAAGCATGATGCCGCAAAAGTAATGGAGTTAGAAAAAGTAGGAGAAAAATATATTAACGGTTTTGGAGAATCTGTTGAATTAGAAAGTGAGTTTATATATCCACTTTTGAAGTCATCAGATCTCGGTAATAGAAGACTTGTACCAAGAAAGTATGTGATAGTCACTCAAAAAAAAGTTGGCGATGATACTAAATTAATTCAAGCAAAAGCTCCCAAAACATGGGCCTATTTGGAAAACCATTCTTCAATCTTAGATAATAGAAAGAGCATCATATATAAAAAACGACCTCGTTTCTCCGTTTTTGGAATAGGTGATTACAGTTTTGCATTATGGAAGGTTGCTATTTCTGGACTTTATAAAAATATTTATTTTAATTCAATAGGTCAGCACGATAACAAACCAATTATGGTAGATGATACATGCTATTTTATTCCTTGTAGTTCGGAAAATGAGGCAACATTTATTGCTGAGCAGCTGAATTCCGAATCTTGCCTGAAATTTCTTAAGTCATTGATTTTTTTTGATGCTAAAAGACCGGTCAATATAGATATTTTAAGCAGGGTGGACCTAAAAAAGCTTTCAGAGATTAATGGAAAATTAGATGAAGCTTTAAAATATCTAAGCTACGCTCAAGCGCCCTTTTCACAGCAGCTTGCCATGGTTTTTGAAAAACAAGAGGAATACCGAACCAAGCGCTCCACCTGACCACTATTCCGCTGCGGCTTCCGGCCTTGCTCCATAGCGGCAGGTGAGCTTAGTCGTTGGGTTTCAATAATCTTTTTTAATTGGGTTAATCAGAATGAAATGTGTTTATTGTGTTGAGGACAAGCCCCTCTCCTCATTTACCAAAGTTGAACATGTAATGCCTCAATCCTTTGGTTTGTTTAGGAACAATTTCACTTTAAAAAATATAGTATGTGACGACTGCAATCAATACTTCGGAGACAGCCTTGAAATCGTTATGGCTAGGGATACGTTTGAGGGGACATCTAGATTTGAATTTGAGCTGAAAAGTCCAAAGGATTTCAAATTTCTTGGTAAGCGAAGCAGGATGATAATCAAGATCGCGGAAGGAGAATGTAAAGGAGCTTATGCCTATCGGGAATATTCTAAAGAACAAGATAAAATTGTAATAAAACCTGTGCCTCAAATCGGTTTCTTGAAAAATGAACCGGCAAAGTACGAATACTATCTATTAGATCAAATTCCATCCAAAAGTTATCTGGAAAAAAATGGATTTGATATGAAAAATCCAAAAGCCATTAGAGCTGTTGGTATTGATGTTGATACTGCACGTCAGATTTTATCTGAAAAAGGGATTAAATTTGAATATCAGGGTGAGGCAGGTCCATCAGAAAATCCAAAAGAGGATTGGCTCTGTAAAATAGAATGTTTGATAGATAGTACCATTTTTCGGACTGTGGCAAAAATAGCTTTTAATTACCTTGTCTACTGGGAAGGGAGGGATTTTCTTTTACATCATTCCTTTGACACATTGAGAAGCTTCATTCGGTATGGCAAGCAGGCTGACTATCCTCTTGTGAGGGTCGATGATAATCCAATCTTAGCAGATGAACCAGTCGAAGGCAGGAGACGCCTTGGGCATATAGTTACCGTAAATTGGGCAGCAGATAAAAAATCTATTGTCTCTCAGATATCGCTATTTAATTGGGCAAGCTATAGAATTTCCTTAGCCAGACCTTTTTCAGGTGAGCAGCGAAATATCAGGCGCGGCCATTTTTTCAGCGTGAATAGTCGACAAATACTTGATCTTGAAGCGAGGCCAATTAGTCCATAGGTGCCCTTAAACCCAACAAGGCTAATTCAGCCGACGAAAAAAGCCGCGCGGCTGATTAGAGGCGTTATCCCCTCTTTCCCCTAAAAAATATGTTGCAACCTGATACGTAACAGGATACACTGTCTTCTATGATTAAGAAATTCAAGCACAAAGGATTAAGGAAACTATTTGAATCCGGAGT
>JAFDHQ010000032.1:390-19486 GCA_019308685.1 Deltaproteobacteria bacterium | reverse complement strand
ATGTTCCGGGTCGCGGCTGAAAAGCTTAAAAATATGAACATCCCTGTTCATTCAGCTCTCTATATCGGGAATGATATGTTAAACGATATCTTTCCTGCAAAAAACGTGGGATTCAAAACAGGACTTTTTGCAGGTGATGCAAGATCACTGAGGTTGAGAAAAAACGATCCTAAATGCAAGAATCTTTCTGTTGATCTTGTGATAACCGATCTTGTTCAACTTCTCGACTATATAAAATAATATCATCCTAAACGGATCGTTTCAAATTTTAATAGGTAATTAAATATCTTTTATTTTTAACGAATTATATTGATTTATATTTTTAAAATTAGAGCCTGTTGATAAATCCTGATTATCGGGGACGCAGAAATTGAGCACAAAGAGGCGTTTTGCAAATGTCTCGTTAAACAAGCGGCTGAATACTTATTTTGCTGCCGGCTTATTTTGCTGCCGGATGTCTCTGGATTAGTGTTCAAATTTGACCCGTCTTTAACCCGTTGTTTTATAAACTCCTTTATAAGAACACATTTATAGTCCTGTGTTAATTTCAGTGAAGAATAGAATCCGTTGATTGTAGTATCCGCAAAAATCATATCTTTTACTCTGACCTCTGGAATCCCCTTTTCTCTTGCCGACCATTGGACAATTTCTGAGATCTTAAATTTCATCTTTTTAATTTCTGCTTTGGTATCTGTGATTTTTTTCTGAGTATCAGGAATCTCTTCTGTAATTTGTTCCTGTTTGTTAAATAGGTCGTCAAGTTTTTCTTCCCCTTTTTTCATTTCCGAAACTAACATTTTTAGTTTTGCCTCGGCATCTTCCAGCCGGGTTTTATTTCCCGCGTCCTTAAATTTTTGAATTTGATCTTCAATATTCCTTTTTGTTACCATCATCTTGTCTTGTATTTGTGCCATTTCGGCAATCTGTCTTTCGATGTTTTTGGGTTCGTCTTTAATTTCTTTCAAACGGCTTTTTAATTTTTTATGATATTGTTTTTTTAAAAGCACGGCTTCCTTTAACCGATCTATCTCATTTTTTATTCTTTCATCTTCACCGACCATTAAATGGCACGGCTTGGATATCTCGGATCCGATACTGATTGCACGTATCCCTTTCCTGGCTCCAACCGTGGAGGATAAAATCGGTCCTTTATTAACAATACATGCTCCGCTGGTATCAATTTTACAATCAATGAGTTCCTTCTCAACAACCACGTCACCGTAAGCATCAATCCGTGATTCATGTATGTACATGGCCCGGATGTTTCCACCGGTCTTTATCGTGGCGCCTATAATCCCTCCGTAGACAACGACATCTCCGCTCATATCGATTTCGGCCTTGAGAATCTCCTTGGCGGTAAGGCTGTTTCCTTTTACGCGAAATCCATTCTGTATGGCTTCGCTCACATCAATCTTGCCGTCGAAGTCAACATGTCCGGTCTTTATACCGATATCTCCGGAAATTTTAAGCTGTGGTGAAACACAAACTTTACCCATAGCAGAAATTTCAGGTATGCCGTCAATTTTAGCAATAATTTTTAGCCGATCCTCAGAAATTTTTGTGCCTTTTCCATGCTTAAGCTTTATATTATTTGGTTTTTGCGGGGGTATTGGACTGCCGTATACGTCTTTTCCCGGCTTGCCTTCCACAACAGGTGTTTTTTCAACAAGCAGATCTCCTTCTTTTACCAGAGGAATCTCTCCCCTGTCTTTAAAGTCGATGGCCCCGCCCTCCTTAATTGCGCCTACTTTCAACGGATCTGTTTCAAAGTAAAATTTAATGTGCGCATCTTTTCCGGGCTCCGGGGGACGGCCCTCTGCAATTTTCAATGCTTCCTTTTTGTTGCCGGTAATTTTTAGGTACTCTGTTATTTGAGGATCGTCGACGATTCCGTATTCGATCCCTTTCCTTTGAAGGAAATTTTTAATATTATCGACGGTCATCGGGTCGGTAACTTCTTTTTTAATCGATATAAAGGCATTAAGTTTATCTTCTGAAACATTAAGATCAAATCCAGCATCAGTTTCAATCTGTTCTTCGGAATCGGGAATATCGTCTCCCTGTTCGGATGAGTCATTCTGCCGGTCTTGTTTTTGCGTGGTTTCATCCGGTATGTCCAATCTAAAGCCGGTGCCACATTTCTTACATGAAATTGTTCTCCCAATAAGTGCCCCAGGAGCCCTATACCGGCATTCACATGAGGGGCATGATGTAATTATATAATTATCCGTATCCATGTTCGGCCTTTCTTGATATTTTGAATCGCATCATTTTTTGTCTATATGCAAAATCCATGCAAAAGTAACATTAACGCATTCATAAAAAGTATTTACGAGCAAATATGAACCGCCATTGAGATTGAACATTTTGAGAAGCTATCGTATAATTTTTCTTTTTCATAATGAAAAACCCTTGATGATTAAATGACACTAAACCGGCAATTTTTTGACAGGCTGACCGGTATTTTTCCTCTAGGAGAAGTGAAAATTTAAAAAGGCAGGTGGAACGGTTTGAATAGAACAGAAATAACTGTCCGAAAATCTTAGGGTTCGCGCAAAAAAAAACCACAGGAATAGCGAGCTATTTCGAGGATTTTGCGAGTGAGGTATCAGCCAAAGATGGGCTGAAGCTGAGATGTAAAAATGTGAAGTTATTTTTGCGCGAGCCCTTAGGGCTAAAACGATACTTATATTTATTAAACTTTTGTCAAAGATGAAGAATCTTATATGCAGATTTAGAGTTACTCAATAACTCTATAGACTTTATCCTTTTCTCGAACTCTCTCCTTTACTTTCACCCCTACCAAATCACCTGATTTGGCTTCTTCAACAGCCTGATTTTCAATTTCCATGCTGGTTACTTCTTCGGTAAAATCGCTGGTACTCCCCTTGTACTTCAGAAGATCACCTTTTCTAATGCTTCCTCCGGTTACCTTTATGGCAGCAACACTCGGTTTAGCATAAAAATTGACAACTACACCAACTTGATCTTCGGCCATAATTTAACCTCCTGATAAAAACATCTCATTTATTGTAGCGTTATATTCTATCGGGCTAAATGAAATGATAGAATGATGGAATATTGATCTGACAAGAATGTTATCTATTTATTAAATCATATGTCAATATGAATTTTATAATAACCCCTGTCTGCTTCGGTCGCACACAGGCATACGATCAAAAGGATCTTTATGGAATTCAGAAAGCCTTTCCAAATATAATGCCGCTTTTTCTTCCATCTGAAGTGTTTCAAAAACTTAATACGTTAAAATGATATTGCTAATTTTTTTTAAAAAACATATGAAATATAAGATATCCTCATGATTGAATGTGTGGTTATTATCCGGTTATTTATTTAAGGAGCAGATTATGAAAAAAAAATGTGAGTTAAAACCTTCGGAACTTAGGTCAAAATGTGATCCCAAAATGTTTGCCTTTAAAAATACTGCGGAAGTAAATCCGCTGGATGAAGTCATCGGCCAGGAACGAGCGGTTCAGGCCATAAACTTCGGCCTGAACATGAAAAGTCCGGGGTACAATATTTTTGTTACAGGATTAGAAGGCACCGGAAAATCTACCATCATCAGAGACCTCGTCGACAAGCAAGCCAAAACCCTACCGTCACCGGTTGATTGGTGCATGGTCAACAATTTTAAGGATGAATACCGCCCCAAAGCCATTTCCGTGCCCACAGGCAAAGCAACCCAATTCAGTAAAACAATAAACAAGTTAATTGAAGATCTGAAAAAGGAGTTGGCCAAAGCCTTTGAGCATGAATCGTATCACCAGAGACAATCAGAAATCCAAAAAAAGTATACTGATCAACAAAAAGAAATCATCCAGAAACTCGAAGCGTCGGCAAAGGAGAAGAATATCCAGATTAACAGGACCAAAACCGGTTATCAAACCATCCCCATTGTTAAGGAAAAGCCGATTTCACCGGAGGAGTTTATGGCCCTTCCAAAGGAAACCAAATCCGAAATCGAGGAAAAAATCGATATGGTTCAGTCCGAAGTCGACGCCACGATCCGAGAACTTAATAAAATCAATCAGGTAATGACTTCTCAAGTTGAAAAGCTCATGGAAGAAATAGCGCTGTTTGTGGTAAAACAGCGGATAGATATGGTGAAGGAACAATACAAGGGATGCAAAGACATCCTGGCCTATCTGGACGAGGTGCAGGCGGATATTCTGGAAAACGTTAAGGATTTTATATCTTCTCAAGAAGCGAAACTACCCGTTGAAGGCTTTATGCTTCAGTCTGCCAAACCCTCTTTTCAGCGCTATAAGGTGAATGTTCTGGTAGATCAAAAATCATTAAAAGGCGCACCGGTTGTTTTTGAAACAAATCCAACGTATCACAACGTTTTCGGTCAAATTGAAAAAAGAGCCCATATGGGAACCATTATCACAGACTTTACCATGGTCCAGGCCGGATCACTCCTAAGAGCCAACGGCGGTTATCTGATAATGGAAATCGAGTCTATCCTCATGAACCCGTTCGTGTGGGAAGCGCTCAAACGTGCGTTACAAAACAAACTCCTTTTTATAGAAGATCTTGCTTCAGGCCTGGGATATGGCACATCATCCCTTCGGCCGGAACCGGTCCCGCTGGAAGTCAAGGTTGTCTTGTTTGGCAGCTACCACCTTTTTCACCTGCTCCAGAACTATGATTCAAAATTTAATAAAATTTTCAAAGTCCGGGCGGATTTTGACCATGAGGTGGAAAAAAATCAGGATACCATTCAACAATATGCTCGCTTCATTGCCCGGGTATGCAAAGAAGAGGAACTCCTGCCGTTAACTCCCAAAGGTGTTGCCGCCATTGTAGAGTATGGTGAAAAATACATCTCCAGTCAAAAGAAGCTTTCTCTCAGATTCGGCGCGATTATGGGAATTTTAAAAGAGGCCGACTACTGGGCAAAGAAAAGGAATGCGAAACGGGTTTCGGACAAAGATGTTATCACAGCTTTCAATGAATACCGATTTCGATATAACCTTTATGAAGAAAAAATACACGAATCCTATGTGGATGATACCATTATGATCGATGTGAAAGGGGATGTTGCCGGACAGGTAAACGCCCTTTCCGTATTTCAAATCGGCGATTTTATTTTTGGGCGTCCTTCCCGAATCACCGCCGAAACCTATATGGGCAAGCAGGGGGTTGTTAATATTGAACGTGAAGCCAAGCTAAGTGGGAAGACCCACGACAAAGGCGTTTTGATTCTCTCCGGTTATTTGGGACGAACCTTCGCGCAAAACTACCCGTTAAGTTTATCAATAAGCATCACTTTTGAGCAAAGCTACAGCGGCATCGACGGCGACAGTGCTTCTTCAACGGAACTGTATGCCGTTATATCAAGCCTTTCAAACATTCCCATTCATCAGGGGATTGCGGTAACCGGTTCAGTAAATCAAAAAGGGCAAATTCAGGCCATCGGCGGGGTCAACCAGAAAATTGAAGGATTTTTTGACGTATGTAAAAGCAAAGGACTTACCGGCAAACAGGGAGTGTTAATTCCTCGGGCCAATGTTAAAAATCTGATGCTTAAAAAAGATGTGACCGATGCCGTTAGAAAAGGAAAATTTCATATCTATCAGGTTTCTACGATTGAAGAAGGAATAGAAATATTAACCGGTGTCCCGGCAGGAATCCCGGACCCAGAGGGCTACTTTCCCGAAGGAACGGTTTACGGCAACGTACAGGAAAAGCTTAAAAAATATCTTGAGCAATCATTTAAGCTGAAAAAACAATTTGAGGACGAAGACGAAACAGCCGTATAGCTTGTTTATATTTAAAAAAGCGAAAATCATGAATATCATGACAACATCCATAGAGGGCGTTCTTATGATTGAGCCGGATGTATATGAAGACAGCCGAGGCTTTTTCATGGAGACATACAACCGGAACAGATATTTTAAATGCGGTATTAATACGGTATTTGTTCAAGACAACCTTTCTTATTCCGTGCAAGGCACCGTCAGGGGACTTCACTATCAGATCAGAAACTGCCAGGCCAAGCTGGTACAGGTAATATCCGGTGAGATATTTGATGTGGCGGTCGACATCCGGCCGGATTCCCCAACGTTCGGCAAATGGACGGGTTTCCATCTTTCGGATCGGAACCGGCGCCAGTTATTTATTCCCCAAGGATTTGCTCACGGGTTCTGTGTGCTGAGCGAAATCGCCTATTTTTCATATAAATGCTCGGATTTTTTTGCGCCTGACGACGAGGGCGGAATCATCTGGTCCGATCCCGACATCGGTATTGACTGGCCGGTTCAAGATCCGATCATTTCAGAAAAGGACAAACAGTATCCGCGTCTGTCTGAAATTAATCCTGATCAGCTTCCTGTCCTTGCACCAAAACCGATTACCCGCGGATGATCCTGGCCGCTTCTTCAAATTTTTTGCTGATCGCGAGGGTCATTTCGGCTGCATCTAAAATCAATGATCCTGCTTCATCCATATGGTTCTCTTTTGCTTTTTTTGCCCAATCCCTGTATGTTTCCGCGTGATCATCATTATGCTTTACCCAGTGTTCAAGAAGTTTGATCATTTTTTCATCAAATGTTAAAGTACTCTCAATTTCATGATCATGATCGTGGTCATGGTCATGGTGATGATGATGTGTCATTTGAATTCTCCTTAAATTAACGTTTCGAAAACCGAATTTAACATTTACAGTTATGGACAGAAACAGTCAATACATTAATAAAAAGAAAGCCCCCATCTTACTCTTCATTGCCTGTAGTGTTTTTTCAGGAATATTGGCCGGGGCATTTCTTGCCCTTACCCATGATCTTCCCCAGATCCTTAGTCTTGAAACATTTAAACCGTCATCTGTTACACGAATCTATTCGGCAGACAAAGTGCTTTTGGCAGAACTTTTTGTAGAAAAAAGGGATCCGGTTTCGCTCAAAGCCATACCCGATTATCTTAAGAAAGCGCTGATCGCCACTGAAGACCGAAAATTTTATCAACATAGTGGTGTCGACCTGAAAGGAATTCTCAGAGCCGTCATCACTGATATCCGGGCCGGAAAATTTGTTGAAGGCGCCAGCACCATCACCCAGCAGCTTGCCAAAACTCTTTTTCTGACACCTCGTAAAACGTTGTTGCGTAAGATCAAAGAAGCATTTCTGGCTTTCCAGCTCGAGCGGCGTTACACAAAAGATGAAATCCTGGAGCTGTACCTGAATCAGGTATATTTCGGAAGCGGCGCATACGGTGTAGAATCGGCCGCAAGGGTATTTTTCGGTAAACCTGCAAAAGACCTTGGGCTTGCCGAATGCGCTCTGATTGCAGGCCTTCCCAAAGCACCGTCACGATATTCCCCTCTGGTTGACAAAGATCTTGCCGTAAAACGTAGAAATATCGTCTTAAGACAGATGAAAGACACCGGTATCATATCTGAAACAGCTTTCACTCAAGCAAAAGAAGAAAGGCTTCGTCTCGGAAAACAAAACAGCAAATCGGTCAAAGCGCCATACTTTGTGGACTATATAAAAAATTTTCTTGAAGAAACCCTGGGTTCATCAAGACTCTATAAAGGGGGGTTGACCGTTTATACAACACTCGATTTTAAGCTGCAAAATGTGGCGGAACATGCCGTTGCAAACGGGCTTTCTTCCCTTGAAAAAAGGATGAAAAAGCAAAAAATTAAAAATCCGGCGCCTGAATGTGCCCTGGTCTCTCTGGATGTGCAATCCGGTGGCATACTCACTATGATCGGCGGTAAGAATTTTTACCAAACACCTTTTAACCGGGCAACCAGCGCCAAAAGACAGCCTGGATCCGCATTTAAACCGATTGTCTATGCCTATGCCATTGAACATAATATTCCTCAAAACAAAATCATTCTCGATGCACCGGTAGCCTTTAAAATTGCAAACCGGAAAAACCTCTGGAGGCCGGAAAACTTTTCTGGAGATTACAAGGGTGAGATGACGCTCAGAATGGCCTTAGTTCTTTCGGAAAACATACCTGCGATCAGGTTAATCGAAATGTTGGGGCCTTCATCCGTGGCCAGGTTTGGGTATACTCTGGGCATCGAATCGACGCTCTTTCCGAACCTTTCCCTTGCTCTCGGCACATCGGAAGTAAAACTCATAAATTTAACGGCTGCCTATGCGGTTTTTCCCAATAAAGGAGAGTTGATCAAACCTTATGGCGTCATGGAAGTCGTTGATCCAAGCGGGCGGCTGGTTTGGCGTGTAAAACCCCAAAAAAAAGTGGTCATGTCACGAGCAGGCGCAGCCATCATGACGGATATGCTCATAGGGGTAATCCAGGAAGGCACGGGAAAAAAAGCACGGGGTATTAATCGTCCTATTGCCGGAAAAACAGGGACGACCAACGAATATAAAGACGCACTTTTTGTTGGTTTCTCGCCATCGATTGCAACCGGGGTATGGGTGGGACAAGATGTTTTTATCACAATCGGTAAAAATGAAACCGGGGCCCGGGCAGCGCTTCCCATATGGATAGAATTCATGACCCAAGCACTGGATAGTAAACCCTTCCAATACTTTGATATGCCCGATGATATGGTTCGGGTACCCATGGATCCCTCAACCGGCCTTCTCGTTTCCGATGATTCACCCCGATCGGTCACAGCCCTTTTCAAAAAAGGAACAGAACCCAAAAGATATCGCTGAAATTCAAGATACCTGTTATTGACTTACATAACATTTTCAAATAAAAGATGGTTGATTACCTTTTAAAATTTGAAACGCTCAGGTTAGGTTTATTATGTTATTCGTTCTTAGTGTTTTGTGGCGAAAAGAAAAGGACGATTATGATTCGAAAAGCTAAAATAAAGGACATTAAAGCCATTCACAGGCTTCTCCAGGAATACGGCAAAAAGGGAGAACTTCTGCCCCGCCCTCTGAGTGTTTTATACGACCACGTCAGGGATTTCTCGGTTTACGTGGATGAAGAAAATGACGATATTATCGGCTGTTGTGCATTACAGTTCTGCTGGGATGATCTTGCCGAGATACGATCCCTTGCCGTACATCCGAACTATCTAAGGAAAAAAATTGGATCGAAGCTTGTAGAAGCAATGCTTTCCGAGGCAAAATCGTTCGGGATAAAAAAAGTATTTGCACTCACTTACCGCCAGAAATTTTTTGAAAAATTCGGTTTTATGCAAATAGAGAGATCAAAGCTCCCGCTGAAAATCTGGGCCGACTGCATCATGTGTGTGAAATTTCCGGACTGCGACGAAACAGCAATGATGAAAGAGATGGATTAGTGCCCGAACGAAAACTAGGATTTTTCGTTAAGATTAAGGAAGACGAAAATTTTAACCACAGGAATACTGGTAGTATTTCGAGGATTAACCCGCCAAAGTTCGGTGGCGGGTTAAAATTTGAGTCTGACGCAGATATTGGCGGAAAAGACAGTTTTCGTTCAGGCACGAATTAGGTATAGATGACATTCAAGGAAAGCGGAGGATACTTCCATACACCCGGTTTTGCAACAATATGTTGACCTCCGACGCTCAGCCAGTTTAAATCCGGCTTGATTTCCCGTAATTTTCCGTCATCGGGCATCCTGGCATGATTGGTAAATGAATAGGTTGCCTGGAATATGCAGATGCCGGAGTTTTTTTGGCGGTGTACCACATAATTTTTCTTGAATGAGCGGGACGTCATATTATTTGCTTCTGCGATCTGGTCCATTTCACTGTTTGCAAACTTCATCAAAAGCAATTTTGAAACGCCCCTTTCGGAAATGCGTATCAACGCCCTGGACTCACTGCTTCCTGCATAAACCGTTGTAATACAGGGGATCCTTTTAAAATATTGGGACGCAACTATAGCTGCAGTCCTTCTGCCGCCAACATCCACGGGAAGACAATAATACTCAAAAAATTTTTTCTGGATATCTTCTGCATATTTATCTCCTTTTTCATATAAATCCTTGGATATATAACGAAGGCTGCGAGCCAGGTCTTCGGCGGCATCTGCGATCGGCCAGTCGATACGTACATGAAAATGTGACAGGCTGTATCTATTCTTACCCCTACTGGCCGGATTTCGCTGAATAAGGAGAGCATAATCCACGGGAAGCAACCTCTTTAATAAATCATGGAAATGGGCTGAATCCAAATATTTCTGCGTTCTATCAAATTTATTTGACAGTGAAAGCCTCTCATAACGGAGAAGATTGATTTTGGTCGTTTTGTTACTTTCAAAGAACCGGATATATTTCTTGTGCTCGGAAGGGATGGTTTCTTCCATAAAAATAGCTAAAAAAGAGTTCTGGCATTCATGCTCTATAGCCGGGATACGCGCCCGGGGCTTCAACTCGCGTTTTTCTACGAACGGGTAATCGATTTTTTTGCTAAGAAAATTATCATAGGAATCTAACAGCGCATACTTAACCATATGCTGATCCAACTCATCTCGCAAGAGTTCATAATAAGAACGCCTCAATCTGTCTTCCTGACTCAGCTCTTCCCTTACACACCAGAATGCCAATCTTGCCTCCTGACAGCCCGCCCAAGGCGGATACTTTTTTCATTTTTTCTTATAATAGCACTATTTTAGATAATCGTCAACAGCATATGATCTTCATTTTCGGTTAAATTTATCAATCCAATTATACAGCCCTTCCCGATACCTATATGCGAAGAACATAAGTACGAGGCATACACTTAATATAAAAACAAACCATCCGTATCTCTGTTCAAAAATATACGATCCCTGAAGACTGAGCATGAGTGTCCCGGGCATTCGTCCGATGGCGGTAAGTAAAATAAAAACTTTTAAAGGCAAGGCGCTTAATCCAAGAAATAAACACAGATAGTCTTTAGGAAAGCCCGGGAAAACAAATAAACCAAACAAAACAATGACGCCCTGGCGTTTTACAATATTATCCATCCGTTCTAATTGAGCCAGAGGAATCAATTTTCTTACAAATCTTTTTCCCAGAAAACGACCGATGGTGAAATTGATCAAGGATCCTAATGTCAGACCGAGACTCGAATAGAAAAACCCTTTTGTCGCTCCGAATAAAAATCCTCCGATAAAACCGGTTGCTTCACCGGGAAAAGGGGCCAGCAAAACCTGGAGAACCTGAATGATTATAAAAACAACCGGCGCACCCGCACCAAAGGACGTGACAAAAGCCTTGATTTGCTCTCTATCCGTAAAAATATCATAGTAACAGGTGGTTTTTTCCCACAGAGGGATGCGGTACAAAAATCCCAGCACAACAAGGACGCATACAACGGTAACGGTAATTATCTTTTGATTTTTTTTATTTATCACTCGTCACAGGCAAGTATTTGTCCGCTTCCAGCGGACCGAACAGACTGAACATCGAACATATTAAAAGATGAACGTCCAACTCGCCACAGGCGAGCAAGCACTTGTCCGCCTCCGGCGGATCGAACATTGAACGTCGAACGTCGAATAATGATGTCGCTACGCTCCTCAAATTATTCTAAAATCGAATGAAAAACAAACATCCAATGGTTCAGGTTTTTTAATTAGTGGTACACGCTGGATAAGTTTTAACTATCTCTGGGTCTTCCTAAAGTACCTTTTCTCCATTCAACATTCGATATTGGACGTTCGATGTTCAATGTTCGTTTTTTATAGTACACCTTCCACAGTTTTTCCGGTGAAAAAAAATAATCTAGCGTTTAGGGAATTTCGCTGTATTTGGAATAATCAACATACTATTTAGTCAGCGCAGCCACGGCCGGCAGGGTTCTGCCTTCCAAAAGAGCAAGAAAAGCGCCTCCGCCTGTTGAAATATATGTTATTCTATCTGTTTCGCCGCTCTTGTGTATGGCCACATCGGTATCTCCCCCTCCAACAATTGAGAGTGCATAAGAATCGGCCACACTATTGGCCATGGCGAATGTTCCCCGGCTGAATGCATCCATTTCAAAAACGCCCATAGGTCCGTTCCATACAATTGTTTTGGCATCATATAAAACTTCGGCATAGAGCCTGGATGTAGCAGGACCGATATCCATGACCATCCATTCACCGGGGATCTCCTGTATGGGTACGATTTTGATTTCAGCTCTCGCATCAAAATGGCTTGCCACCACCGCATCTACCGGAAGATAAAACTTTATACCGGTTTCAGCCGCTTTTCTCAATATGGATTCAGCAGTTTCAACAAGGTCATTTTCTATTGTCGACTTTCCCAAATCGTAACCAAAAGTTTTAAGAAATGTATTTGCCATGGCCCCGCCGATAATGATTTTGTCAACATGATGTAGCATGTTCTCCAACGCCCCTATTTTACTCGAAACCTTTGCCCCGCCAACAACGGCAACCACGGGACGTTGAGGATCAGCCATTGCTTTTTTAAAATAGTTGAGTTCCTTTTGAAGCAAGAAACCGGCTCCGGAGACCGGAGCGAATTTTGTTATGGCCACAACCGAGGCATTGACCCGGTGAGAGACGGCAAAGGCGTCATTTATATAAACGTCACAAAGCTCGGCCAGCGCCTGTGCAAATATATCGTCATTTTTTTGCTCCCCGGAATGAAATCTTAAATTTTCGAGGAGCACAACATCGCCGATTTTCATTTGATTGACGAGCGCTTTGATCTCGGAACCGATACAGTCTTTTGCCATTATAACTTCTTTTCCAAGGAATCTGCCCAAGCGCTTAGCTACGGGAGAAAGACTGAATTCAGGCACGGGCGTCCCTTTTGGTCGACCCAGGTGTGAAGCGATAATGAGCTTTGAATTATGGTCCAGTGCATATTCCAGTGTCGGCAAAACAGCACGAATCCGGGAATCATCTGTAATGTTCTGATGCTCATCCAGGGGAACATTAAAATCTACTCTGAAAAAGACCCTTTTGCCTGAAAGATCTATATCTTTAATCGTTTTCATGATTTTTCCGCCCCTTTTCCTTTATTTTGTTTTTTTCTTCTCTATTCGCTTGCGCTGAAGCGCTTTCTTTTTAGACCATCTTTCCAGAAAGTTTATACGACCGGACTGATACGCCCTGTCGATAATTTCTTCCCGAACCTCCAAGCCGCCGGCTCCCTCAATGGCTGATTTTAAACATTCTGTTTTGTGACGACATGCAAGGCAGGTCTCGGGAGTATTTCGCAACCCGTTTTTGCCTTTGGGAAAAACGGTTTCGAGTTCGCCAAAACAAGGAGGATATTTCTTTTTTGGTTCTTTATCGGCCATTGTGTTGTCAATTGATGAGGTGATCAAGCCCGCCATGGGCTGCGCATCAGGCCAATGCCGGCCGGGTTTGACCAGCGGACGAGTTTGCAATAGCAGAAGGGTCGAAGCGAATTAACTTCTCTTTGACCCTACTTATTTTGCATATCAAATTCCTGATTCATCCGTGCAATATAACCGTGATCCGCAAAGCTGAAATATCGATTGTCTCCTATGATCAAATGTTCGTGAACGGTTATACCCATTACTCTGCAGGCAAAAATTAACTGTCGCGTGATGGAAATATCTTCCGAAGACGGCTTGGGATCACCTGAAGGATGGTTGTGGGCAAAAATAAGCGCTGCGGCGTGGTGATTCAGGGCTGCAATGATGACCTCTCTCGGGTAAACCGAACTTGCGGTCAACGTTCCTTCAAAGAGGATTTCCGTGGCAACAACCCTGTTCTTGGCATCAAGAAAAAGCACCGTGAAGCATTCACGACTCTTTTCTCTTATGCTGTGGTAAAGAAAATCAAACAGCTCTCTTGAGTTATTCAAGGGGTCTTTGCGTATCAACCGTTTTTCAAGATAACGATCCGCCACCGCTTTTATAAGCTTGATCCCCAGTAGATTTTTAGGGCCGATCCCGGGCACTTCACAAAGTGCTGCCGGCGACGCTTCAAGTACACCCTGAAATGTTTTAAACCGTGTCAGTGAAGCCTTGGCAGCATCCTTGCAGTCTTTTCGAGGAGTGGCAAGGGTTAACAGCAATTCAATGACTTCATAATCATGGAAGCCGGAAAGGCCTGAAGTCAGAAATTTTTTCCGTAGCCTCTCCCTGTGCCCCTTCCCCTTATGTTGTTTGACAGGTTCAATCTGGGGCTGCTCATCAGAAATTGCATATTTTTTCATAAACCGATTAATTAATATCGAGTTCGTGTTTAAGATCGCGGGTCATCAGCCTGTGCAAGGCTTCTCGGGGAGAAACATCGTCATAAAGAATATGGTATACTTCGTTGGAAATCGGCATTTCAACACCAAGTCTGCGTGACAGGTTATAAACCGACTTGGCTGTTTTGACCCCTTCCGCAACCATTCGCATTTCAGACAGGATCTCTTTTAACTTCATGCCCCCCCCTATCTTTTTCCCCACGGTATGGTTTCTACTGATATTTCCGGTGCAGGTCAGCACCAGGTCCCCGATACCGGCAATCCCGGCAAACGTACGCGGATCGGCACCCAGCTTTAATCCCAGCCGACGCATCTCTGTCAGACCCCTGGTAATCAGTGCCGCCCTTGTATTTAAACCCAGCCCAAGACCATCCATGATCCCGGCGGCTATGGCAATAACATTTTTTACAGCACCTCCCAGCTCAAGACCGATGATGTCATTGTTTGTATAAACTCTGAAATACGGGGTTGCAAATAAATGCTGAATATAGCCTGCTATTTTTTGGTCTTTTGATCCTACAGAGATAACGGTGGGAAATTTGTTCGCTACTTCCCGTGCAAAACTCGGGCCTGAAAGGACTGCAAAAAAATTATCGGTGATTTCAGGGAGGGTCTCTTTGAGCACACCGGACATGGTCAAATGGGTTTTGTTCTCGATACCTTTGGAAGCCGACACAATTATGGTTCCGGTTGAAATATGTCCGCGAATATTTTGAGCCGTCTCCCTCATAACATGGGACGGGACAACAATCAGTACAAGGTCTTTTTTTGATACAACTTCGGAAATATCGTTGGAAGGAAATATGTTGGCTGAAAGTGAAAAACCGGGGAGAAAAACTTTGTTTTCCCTGTAATCTTGGATCTGCTCCTTTACTTCCTTTTCAAATACCCATAAATCGACTTTAAAACCTTTTAAACCCAAAAGATCGGCAAGCGCCGTGCCCCAACTTCCAGCACCCACAACACCGATTTTAACAGCACCAACATCTATTTGATTTTTCACTGGCGAATCACCTCGACTATAAATTATTTTCCTTTTCCGCAAGCCGTGCAACACCTGCAACTTTTTCTTCGGGGAACAGCCCGATAAGCTTTACCCCCTGGGTATTACGGCTGATCACAGAAATTTGGCTCACCGACATTCGAATCAGCTTCCCTGTATCGGCCATTAACATCAGGTCGTCGTCATCATCAACCAACAGTATGGCCACGACCTGGCCGTTTCGCTTACTTGTCTTAATGGTAATGACACCCTTGCCCCCGCGCCTCTGGAGCGGATACTCATCAATCGAAGTTCTTTTCCCGTACCCGTTTTCCGTTGCCGCAAACAGGGTCTGGCCATGGCTTAAAACCTCCATGCCGACAATTCGGTCCTCTTTGGCAATCCTCAACCCGTAAACGCCCCTTGAGACGCGGCCGCTCGGTCGAACGTCGGACTCGTGAAAGCGTATGGATTTGCCCATGGCAGAACCCAAAAAGATATTCTGGGTCCCATCAGTTATCCGTGTTGCAATCAATTCGTCACCCGGAATCAGACTTAAGGCGATAATGCCGCCGGATCTGGGTCTGGAAAACGCCATAAGATCGGTCTTTTTGACCAACCCGCTCCGGGTTGCCATAATAATGTAATACCCCGGCTCAAATGCCGGAACATTAAGAACGGTAGTAAGTTTCTCATCCTTCCCCAGGTTAAGAAGATTAACAATTGCTTTTCCTCGGCTCATGCGGCCGGCCTGGGGAATATCGTAAACTTTACACCAGTAAACCCTTCCTAGATTTGTGAAAAACAGAAACGTATGGTGGGTGGACGCCACAAAGAGAAGTGATATAAAATCGTCATCCTTAACTCCCATGGCTGTCTTTCCTTTGCCACCGCGCAGCTGTTTTCGGTAAAGGGTAATGGGATTCCGTTTGATATAACCGCTTTTTGAAATGGTGACAACCATGTCCTCTTCAACAATCATATCCTCAATGGTTATCTCTTTTGTTGATTCAACAATCTCACTCCGCCGCTCATCCCCATACTCTTGCTGTATTTTCGTAAGCTCGTCCTTGATAATATTTTTCACAAGGCGCTCACTACCTAAAATCTCTTTGTACCAGGCAATATCCTTAAGAGTATTCTTGTATTCTTCCAGAATTTTTTCCTGCTCCAAACCGGTAAGCCGCTGCAGACGCATGTCCAGAATGGCCTGGGCCTGTATCTCCGTCAGGTCGTATGTCCGAACCAGCCCCTGTTTGGCCTCGTCCGGCGATTTGGATTCGCGAATCAAAAATACAACATCATCAAGATTTTCAAGGGCGATTTTTAAGCCTTCCAGGATATGGGCCCGCGCTTCAGCCTTTCTCAGGACATACCGGGTCCGTCGGATAATAATCTCCCTGCGATGAAGAATAAAATGCTCAAGAATCTTTTTCAAAGAAAGTTGTTGGGGCTGGTTGTTTACAATGGCAAGAAAAATGATGCCAAAGCTGTTCTCCATCTGCGTGTGCTTGTAAAGCTGATTGATGATCACCTCCGCAAACTGATCTTTTTTCAGCCCCACCGCGATCCGCATACCTTCCCGGTCCGATTCATCCCTTATGTATCGTACCCCTTCGATTTGCTTCTTCTTTATCAGGCTCGCAATTTTTTCGATAAGTTTTGCCTTGTTCACCTGATAGGGAAGCTCCGTGATAACGATTGTTTCTCGTCCTGTTCTTTTGTCTTTCTCGATCACGGCTCTCGCTCTGATCCGGATGATGCCCCGACCGGTTGTATATGCCTCATAAATTCCATTGGTGCCGTAAATAATACCGGCCGTAGGAAAGTCAGGGCCAGGGATATACCTCAAAAGGTCCTGAGATGTTAGATCAGGATCATCTATGATGGCCTTTGTGGCTTCAATGACTTCAAAAAGATTGTGAGGCGGTATGTTGGTGGCCATACCAACAGCGATACCCGAAGAACCGTTGATTAAGAGGTTGGGGGCTTTGGCCGGAAGTACACAAGGCTCTGTCAAAGAATCATCATAATTCGGCACAAACTCAACGGTTTCCTTGTCCAGGTCCTCCATCATCTCATGAGCCAAACGCATCATTCTGATTTCGGTATACCTCATTGCAGCTGCAGGGTCGCCATCCACGGAACCAAAATTGCCCTGGCCGTCTATCAGGGGATACCTTAGAGAAAAATCCTGGGCCATCCGTACAATGGTATCATAAACCGCAGTATCACCATGGGGATGATATTTACCGATAACATCACCGACGATTCGGGCGGATTTTTTATACGCTTTGTTCCAATCGTTTTTCAGCTCTCGCATGGCAAATAGTATGCGTCGGTGGACGGGTTTCAGACCGTCGCGCACCTCCGGGAGTGCTCTCCCGATGATTACACTCATGGCATAATCGAGATACGACTTTTTCATCTCGCTCTCGATACTGATCTGTGCTAAATTTTCTGTATTTAACATATTAAACACCCACCTGAACCTTGAACCGTTATTATTTTTCAATCCTTACAGTCTTCAACCCTTACAGGATCAACCAATTTTTGATAACTGGTATAGTAAATATCCGTTAATGTTAAAAAAGCAGTGGCAACCAGAGGGCCGTAGATAATACCCAGGATTCCGAACATCTTCAATCCCCCGATAATTGAGAAAAAAACAAGGAGCGTATGCATTTTAACCCGTTGACCCACCAGTTTTGGTTTTAACAAATATTCAATTCCACCGGAAAGGATAATGTAAAAAACAACAAAAAATATTCCTGATGCAATCCGCATTTTTAAGAATAGATATAGAGCCACGGGAATAAAGACAACGCCTATTCCTATGATGGGAAGAAACGCGAGCAGGGCCATTATAACCCCCCATAAAAACGGTGAATTAAAACCAAAAAGAAAAAAAACGATGCCTCCTGCCACACCTTGAATCAGACCGCACAGTCCGTTGCCGATAAGAATAGCACCGGCCATGTCCTTAAATTTTTGAATCAGTTTTTCGTCCTGTTCCTTTGGCAGCGGAGAAAGATCGATGATAAATGCAATAAGTTTGTCCCCGTCAAATAAAAGATAATAGATAATAAGAAGCATAAAAAAGAAATATACAAAAAATTTGAATACGTTCGAGGCAATAGAACTGGCCTGCTGAAATAGAAAGAGGCCGACGAATTTTCCTAACTCTGAAATCGCTTTATTTAATTCTTCACCGGTTATTTCCATATTCAAATTGGAAAGCACAAGGTTTATTCTTTCAAGAACCCTGCTGCTTTCAAGCAGCGGTTTGATTTGGTCGTTGATGGCCCCGCCTTTTCCCATAAGATACAGGTCATATGCCTCTTTTGACAAAATTCCTACAAAAAGGATGGTCGGGATAAACAGGATAAAAAATATTAAAGAACAGGTCAGCAGCGATGCAAAAAGAGAATTCATTTTTTTGTTTAAAAATTTATAAACCGGTTTAAAAATGCCTGTCACAACCGCAGCAAGAACAATAACAGACATAAAGGGCCAAAAAAGCCGTCCAAGAAAAAAAGCTGACACCAGAAAAAGGGCCAAAAAAAACCACAAAATAATATTATGGGAAGTTCTATCCGGCATAATACTCCTGCTCAATTAAACGTCTTGGAAATTTTAAAATTTATTGAAAATACAATCTTTTTAATGGTGCCCTGTTCATACCATCAGAATGGAAGAATGGAATGCTGGCCTCCGGTTTCTAGAGCCTACGCCTCGGAGAGAATGCTGAAATGTTGGGGATAAAGGCGGAAACAAACTAGAAGCTATCTCAAAAAAGTCTTTTTCCCCAATCTTTGTGTTAGGCCCTCGTTTCAAGTCCTCGACATACTTGAGTATGCCTGCGGGTTGAAACTCGGTCCTGCCTTGTTAAATTTGCAATAGTAACAGCGCAGCGTATTTCACCGGGGTTAAACTTTTTTCTATTTTACCAGGGCCATTACCCCATAGTTCCATTATTCCAATTGGGCCTGTCCTCTTGTGCCC
>JAFDHQ010000032.1:0-382 GCA_019308685.1 Deltaproteobacteria bacterium | reverse complement strand
CCATAGTTCCATTATTCCAATTGGGCCTGTCCTCTTGTGCCCCAGGCCGCCTCGCCTTTCTCGGCCGGCGGGCGAACTTGCAATTGTAGGCGGGGCCAAACCCCTGAGTTCTATTGGAGATGGTGTTGTTATAATCGAGAAAGATATCATGTAAAAATATGGGAAGGTATTTTACTTGCTCGCAAATCCTCCAGCCACAAATAAAAGAAGGGCTTCATAAACGAAAACCGGAACATAGCTACCATATAAACCATAAACAATACCGCCGCCGATTACGGCAGGCACAGCAAAAACAACCAAGATACCCAACCTTCTGCTGATGTTCATCTGTGTTCATCTCCTTTACGTGTAAACGTTTCTCAAAACGCTTTTCACTCCAAAT
>JAFDHQ010000031.1 GCA_019308685.1 Deltaproteobacteria bacterium | reverse complement strand
TCTTTCTCAAGCATTGGCCTGTTCCGGCACGGCCTGTGCCTTCTGTGCTAAAACTTCTTCAGGTATTGGAGGACTTTCCATTTTTGCCTCACTCAGCGTTTCAGCCTCCTCACCCGTCAACACCTGATCCACATCGAGAAGGATCTTAACGCCTCCTTCCATTTTGGCCATACCCAGGATATAATCGGTATCCATTGATCTTCCGAACTGGGGCGTATCTTCGATATCCCCGGCATTAACGTTCAATACCTCGGATACCGCATCCACTACCACTCCAACCTGAACGGTCCCTGATTGACTTTCTATTTCCACCACGATAATGCAGGTACGTTCCGTGTAGTCAATGGTTTCCATCCCGAACCTGAGCCTTAAGTCGATGATGGGAATGACTTTGCCTCTCAGGTTGATCACCCCTTTGACATAGGCTGGTGTCCTGGGCACCGTGGTGACGGGCATCATTCCGATAATCTCCTTTATCTTCAGGATGCCGATGCCGTACTCTTCGTTTGAAAGGCTGAAAGTTAAATATTTGCCTTCCCTTTGTTCCATTGCCTTTACCGCCTGATCCATGGTTTCCGCTAATTCTGTCATGATTTTCTTCACCTCCTTTCATATTACCTTAATTGTGAATTTTGTCCTTTTGGTTGCAAACAGTTTCTGAATATTGTTTTTTCTCAAATAGCTATCCCAGTATGATCTTCCGGCCTGTCCCGGTACTTTACGGGGACCTACGGGGTAAACAAAGCCGCAAAGTTAAGTTGTAAATACTGGAAGAAATCCTTAGCGTTCTTTGCGCCTTTGCGAGAAATTTTTTTCCCGGATTGTCCGGGTTAGCAATTTTTTTTAAGTTTTGATTTTTATCAAGCATGATAATTCCCCCAACCTTCAATTTTGAATGGGAAGGCTAATCGCGAACGTAGTCCCTTTCCCCGGCTCGCTGTCAACGGCGATGTTCCCCCCCCATCTTTCCACAATATCTTTTGCAACAGGGAGACCCAGACCAGTTCCATGCTGTTTTCCTGTGAAATAGGGTTTGAAAATATCATCCATGGACTCTTCAGGAATCCCGCAGCCCGTATCTTTGATATATACAAATCCCATGGATGCATTCTCATCTATCTTTGTCCCTATTTTCAGCATTCTTTCCGGCATGTCATCCATGGAATCGATAGCATTCAAGATTATATTTTTAAACAGTTGTTCAAAGCCGAACCTGTTTCCCGAAACAGTTAAAGGATCAGCATCTAAATCTTTATCCACTGAAACCCCTCTTAACATCATCAGGTTCTTAAACATTTGCAAACATTCATCTATGAGGGCATTTAAATCAACGCTTTCGATATGTTCCTTCCGTGGGTCATGAAGTTTCATGATCTCCTCATTGATCGTCTGGATTTCCTCTGAGGCTCTGATGATATCGCTAAAGTACTGCTTGATTGCATTCACGTCATCCAATTGCAGCATGCCCAGTTCCGCACCCCCGAAAATGGCCATAAGCGGGTTGTTAATCTGATGAACAAACGTGGAGATGGTTTCGGAAATTTGTCCAGAACCAATGTGTTGAGCCTTCGATTGAACCTTTATATTATCTGGGAATCTGCCTTTATATACTTCCAGCATCTCCAGTAATTTTTTTCTAAATGCTTTTTGTTTTCGACGCCTCTTTTCGAGACCTCGTTCAATTGAGTTTTTTACCGATTCCATGTTCAGCGGTTTTTCCAGATAGTCGCTGACTTCAAGGCGAATGGCTTCAAGGGAGCTGTCTAAACTGCCGTTACCGGTAATAATGATGGGAATGATTTCCGGGGAGGTGGTCTTTATCTTTTCGATGACATCAAGGCCGTTCATATCAGGGAGACAGAGATCCACAATTAAAATATCATATTCTTTTTGTCTTCCTAAAAGAATGCCGCCGGTGCCGTCTTGAGCCGTATCCACCTCAAAACCATCTGATGTAAGCCCCATGGACAGGGCCTTGCGGATGGAAGGTTCATCATCCACGATCAATATACGTTCCATTATTTTTCTCCATCGGGTTCATTTGAATAGTATTAAAGGATGAAGCCAAACTTAAGTTAATGACATTGAGTGACCACCTATAAAGCATAAGGTATGCCAAAGGGTGCGAAATGTGTGGAAATTATATAAAGTTCCTTTTATATCAACTAGATATTAATTATGGCAAGGCGAAAAAGGTGACAGGCAAGGCGGCCATGTTGAAATGAAACTGAGAATATTGTCAGATAATATTATTTTGGAAGATAATATTATCATCGAATTCTTTTACAGGAATCTCCAGATTTACCTGATTCCTTCCTGAACAAGAAACCGGCAACTCTATAGTGAAAATCGTTCCCTCTCCCGGGGAGCTCTCAAGTGAAATACTCCCCCCGTGACATTTTATGATCTGATGTGTTATGGCCAAGCCAAGCCCTGTACCGGTGGGCTTTGTTGAAAAAAACGGGTTAAAAATGTCTTCCAAATGTTCCGGTGCGATTCCCGCACCGGTGTCCTTTACTTTTATAATCGCCATAGTGCGGCCCTTATAGAAATATGATATTCCTGTCGTTGTGATGATGTTCAGAACACCACCTGTTTTCATGGCTTCAATCGCATTTAAAACCAGATTGTTTATGACCTGCTGTAACGCTATATCATCTCCATGAACGGGTTGAAGGTCTTTTGCCAGCGACAAGACCCGTTTTATATTCGATGTCCTGAACTTTTCAGACCACAGCTTGATGGTTCCCTCGATCAGAGCATTGATATCTACCTTTTTAGTCACCGTGGATGAAGGTTTTGCAAAATCAAGCACCCGTCTTATAATGCCGGTTATTTTATCCACACTGTCCTTCATATCCCGAATGATTTCCAACTCATCATCCGTATGCTCATACTTTTTTGTATCGCTTAAAATATCTAAAAATAAACTCATCCCGGCCAAAGGATTCCGGATCTCATGTGCAATGCCGGCTGAAAGTTGCCCTAAAGAGCAGAGGCGGTCCGCACGATTTAACTGCTCCTGAATTCTGTTTTTCCCGGTAATATCACTTATGCTAACGATGGCACCCTTTATTCCTTTCTTTTTCAAAGGATAAATATCAACTTTTTCAACTCTTTTTTTGTCTGTCGGGCTCCTTCGTTCAAATGTAGTTTCTTTTCCATTTAAAATGCATGCGTGGACTTTACATTCCCGACAGACCCCGTATTTTTGTTTGAATATATTATAACAGGGTTTCCCAACGGCATCCTGAAAAGTAGTTCGAAAATATTTTAAAGCCGCTCTATTCAACAATATCACCGACCATTTATCATCTATCAAAAATAGTGGTTTTGAAATTCCGTCAACGATCGACTGCAAGAGAAATTTACTGTTCCGGATTTGTTCAAATACAAGTTTATGCTCTTTAATTTCCTTTTCCAGTATTTTTAGAAGTTCCCGGTTTTCGATCTTTAGTCTGCGTTTCTCCAGAGCCTGATCGATGGTATTCAGGAACTGATCAATGTGTTCCAGGGGTTTGGTCATGTAATCAAAAGCGCCACCTGTCTTAAAGGCTTCTATGGCATTATTCATGGCGGTAAACTTTGTCAATATGATAACCTCTATGTCTTCATCCATCTGCCTGATTTGCCGAATCACCTCAAGGCCGTCCATTTCAGGCATCCGGATATCGGTGATTACCAGGTCAAAGGGGGCAGATTTAAAAAGGGTAACCCCCTCTCTTCCACACGATGCGGCCTTAACACGGTATCCTTCCTGATTTAAAATATTACTGAGCAATGACCGAATATCCGCTTCATCGTCGATGATTAATATTTTTTCGTTCATAAAAACTTCTCCGGCGGTCAGCCTCTACCCGGGATTTCTAACTGGCTATTGAGCCCCATTTTTTAACCATCTGTCCACTTCTTTTTTCCTGAACTTCCAAAGCCTGCCGAGGCGATAGGCCGGCAGCGCTTTGTTACGAATCAATTTATAGAGCGTATCCCGGCCAATCCCGATATACTCACAGAGATCATTTACAGATAACAGTCGTTCTTTGTTCATTTTCTTACTCCTTCCATTATGATATTTTTGTAGCCATTACCCGGTTAACTTAATTTCACCGTTATGCTCTTGAATTATCCCGCACCTTATTGAAAGTCCCTGCTTTTGTGAATTTTGATCAATCTTTCGACCGTTTCTCGGATCTCATATAATCCGAATGGCTTGCACAATACAACATCGACGCTGCCTTCCTTGATTGCAGAATCTGCTTCTTGTTGTTCCCAACTGGTTAAAAGACAGACCGGCGTTCGGGGCGATCTTTCCTTGATCCGACGAGCAAAGGTCAAACCGTCCATTCCGGGCATGGTCGCCTCGGTGAGTACCAGAGAGTATGCCTTTTCATGAAAGCATTCCAGTCCTTCTTCACCGGTGGCAACCAGCGTCACGTAATATCCCATTTTCGAAAGCACTTGAAAAAGCAGCTTCCGAATAGACGCATCTTCTTCAGCCACCAGTATCCATTCCTTTTTGTGTTCAGTCTCCACTCTCTTTTTTTCCCTTATCATCCAAAGCAATATTGCATATGATTTAATAGTACCCAAACTGAGCGTTTCAAATTTTAAAAGGAGATAAAACACCTTTTATTTTTAAAATTTGAAACCCTTCGGGCTTGCCGAGTTTACCGAATCTGCTGCGTTACGAGACATTTGCAGTGGTAGACTGCGGCTGCATGTCTCATGCCTTGCATCTCCGGCGAACTCGACAATCGCTCAACTTAGGTAGTGCCTTTTACCTTGCATCATGTATGCCAATACAAATATTTTGAGAAAAACGCATTTAATTACTATATGATTACATAAGGTTATAGAGAATGAACAGCGAATTGGGAAAAAGCGGATGGAGTTGAAATCTGATGGGGATATGAGAATATTCTAAAACCGGATGACAATATTATCATCCAACGATACGTCTGTCCGCTCTCTGGCAGAAATAGGATCGGTAAAATCCGAGTTCCAGACATGTTACATTTTATTATCCGTTGGCGGGTCAATATGATTATTATTTAATACACCAGATCTTATTGAGAAATTATTTATTGAGGGGTAATTCGATGCTAAATGTTGTTCCTTTGCCCGGTTCACTGTCGCAGGTGAGGAAACCGCCGTGTTGCTCAACGATCCGGTGAGAAATGGAAAGGCCAAGTCCTGTGCGGCCGGTTTTGGTCGTAAAAAACGGGTGAAGAATCTTTTCGTTATGCTCTGGTTTGATTCCCGAACCGGTATCTTTAACCTTGATGATTACCATTGAGCGATTTTTGTGAAATTGTGAACTTCCTTTGTTCGTTGTGATATTTAATACGCCTCCTTTTTCCATGGCACTTACAGCATTTTTAACCAAATGACCCAAAATTTGCTGAAGCGCTATGGCATTTCCGAAAATCTGCGGGATATCGTCTTCAAAGTGCAACTCCGGACGGATCATGGCTGTTTTGAATGTTTCAGACCAGAAATCGATTTCCTCGCGGATAAGGGCGTTGATGTCTAACTTCTGTGAATCTCCGACCGATGGATTGACGAAAACGATGGCTTTTCTAACGGTTTTGTTTATCTTGTTGATATTAAAAATGATATCCTCCAGGATTTCTTCATCCCAGAGGTAAAACTTAAATTTATCCTTCAGGATATCCACATACAGGTTAATGCTTGTTAGTGGATTTCTGATCTCGTGGGCAAGGCGATTTACCAGCCACCCCAGGGCTTCCAGACGGCTTGACAGAATCAGTTGTTCCTCCATTTTCTTGTTTTCAGTGATGTCCGTAAAAAATCCAATATAACACTTTTGGCCATCTATGTAAGCAGTGGTACCTGTTAAATTTGTGTATATCACCGTCCCGTCTTTTCTCAAACATGGGATGTTCGGTGAATATGTTCTTTCTTCTTTTATATGTGATTCGAATTCGGAAATCACATACTCCAAAGCGTCTTCAGGATGGATGTTCTTGACCTCCATTTGCTGCAATTCCTTTTTGACATACCCTAACATATTGAGAATTGAAGCATTTGCATACTTTATTTTCTTTGTATCAAGGTCTGAAACAAGTATTCCTTCAACAGCCTTCTCGAATATCGTTCTGAATCTTTTTTCTGATTCGCTCAGCGTTTTTTGAGCGAGTTTGCGACTTTCTATTTGTTGTTTGAACTCCTTGTTTTTTGCTTTAAGTTCAGCAGTACGTTCCGCCACCCGGTGTTCCAGTTTGTCGTAGGCTTTTTTCAGGGCCATTTCGGATTTATGTTTGTATAGAGTCATCTCGATGACAGCGTATAGTTCACGGGTTCCAAACGGTTTGACAATATATCCAAATGGTTCGGTTGGCTTTGCTCTCTCAAGTATTTTCTGTTCGGTATAAGCGGTCAGATACACCACCGGGATATTCAATAGAGAACGAATTTGTTCGGCAGCTTGAATCCCGTCTATCGGTCCCTTAAGCATTATATCCATTATAACCACATCGGGAAAAATCTCTTTTGCCTTTTTAACGGCTTCCTCTCCGTTTGAAAGGGTTGCAGGCACGGAAAACCCCAAATTTTCCAAACACATTTGTATATCTTTTGCGATAATCCCATCGTCTTCCACAACCAATATTTGTTTTTTTGTCATGGTTAAATTCCTTTAATTACAATATTTTCTCGCAAAGGCGCTAAGATTATAAGTTGTTTACAATTCGTGTTATTCCATGCTTTATTAATTCAACATTGAAATTGATCAATAGCCCGAGCTTCATCCTTGTTATTTTCAAATATGTCAAAACCTGTTTCTTATGAACCGGAAGGATATTTTCAACAGATTTAAGTTCAAGTATTACTTTGTCTCCCAAAATCATATCGGCCCTGAATCCCAGATCCATTCTGATATCATCGTAAACAACAGGTATTCCGACTTGTCTTCTGCAATTGATACTGTCTTTTGATATCTCATAGAACAATATTTCTTCATACACGGACTCTAATAACCCTGGCCCTAAGGCCCTGTGGATTTTTAAGCACTTATCCACGATTATTTTTGCCAATTCATTTTCCTTCATTATATTCTCTCGCAAAGGCGCAAAGACGCAAAGATTTTAATTAATACTTCTCATACTATTCTTAATAAACTAAACATCTGAAAAATAGCCACAATCTGGTTTTTGTGTTTTTAATTTATTGACCTTTATAAAACTCCGGATGTTTTAGATACATCACGCTTAACCTTTAAATATTTGAGTTATCTTTCATCCTTTGCGTCTTTGCGCCTTTGCGAGAGAACCATTGATCTTATAATCCGAACTTCTTGATCCGGTATCGCAGCTTGTGCACCGGCATATTGAGAACTTCTGCGGCTTCCCTCACGTTTCCCCGGGTTCGTTTCAGCGCTTTTTTAATAAGATCCCCGGTTACTTTTTCATAATCAAGACAAGCATCGGTTACGCCGGGTCCAATGACCTTGTTCCGCTTTTCATCTACATTGGAAATAAGGGCGAGCTGTCCGGGCAAAATTGTGTCTCCATCTTCAAGAAGGATGATCCTTTCCAACAGGTTTTTAAGCTCTCGCACATTACCCGGCCAGTGATATTGCAGCAGGATAGCCCTGGCTTCAGGGGAGATTTTGGTGAATCCCTTGCCGAATTTGACGTTATAATAGTCCATGAAATGTTCAACCAGAAGAAGAATATCATCCTCTCGTTCACTTAATGGGGGAACCTCGATTTTGACCACATTGAGGCGGTAAAATAGGTCCTTTCGGAAAAGACCGTCTTCAACGGCCTTTTCAGGGTCGATGTTGGTGGCGGCAATAATTCTAGATGAAACCTCAATCTCTTCGGTGCCGCCTACCCTGTAAAATACCCTGTCCTCTAAAACTCTGAGCAATTTTGCCTGGGCTGAAAAGGGCATAACACCGATTTCATCTAAGAAAATCGTGCCCCCTGCCGATTCCTCAAAACGCCCCTTTTTCCCATCGGCATGCGCCCCGGTAAAAGCGCCCTGTTCATAGCCGAAGAGCTCACTTTCAACCAGGTCTTTGGCGATAGCCCCGCAGTTGACCGTGATAAAAGGACCGGGATTCTTTCCTGCACTGTAATGTATGGCACGGGCCAGAACCCCCTTCCCCGTTCCGCTCTCACCCACGATGAGAACCGGAGTGTCGACACTTTTAGATACTTTTTTCGCGACCTTTATCATCTTTTTGATTTCAGGGCTCCGGCCGATAATCTCAAATTTATAACGGTCAATATCAGCCTGCTGTAACAACCGGATCTGATTCTTCAATTGTCTGCTTTCAATTGCGTTTTTCACCGTCAGGAAAAGTTCCTGGGAATTTATCGGTTTTACCAGATAATCATATGCCCCTAATTTGACGGCTTCCACAATGGTTTTTACATCTTCAACCGCGGTGACCATAATGACCATGGCATCAGGGTCCTTCTCTTTTATCTCTTTTAATGTAACGATGCCGCTCATATCCGGAAGGCCAATATCGAGCAGGACCAGATCAGGACCTTTATGTTGAAAAAGTTTTATAGCATTTGAACCTGTTTCTGTCGTAATAACCCCGTACTTACCTTCAAGAGTTATGCGAAGCGCTTTTAAAAGGCTCTTCTCGTCATCAACAATAAGAATGGTTTCAGACATTGTTTTCAACCTCCTGTTGGCAGCTCAATTTAAATCTTACAGCAAGACCCCAACCCGGACAGGCTGGAAAAAAGTCTCTCGAGAGAATTATTAAATCATTCTTCCGGAGAGAAGGGAAGCTCAATGATGAATTCGGTCCCCTCGCCTGGTTTGCTCTCGCAGGAAATAAGCCCGCCGTGCCGTTTTATGATCTGGTAAGAAATGGACAGGCCAAGTCCCGTGCCGTCTTTCTTTGTTGTAAAAAAGGGATCGAAAATTTTCTTCTTGTCTTCCGGATGAATTCCCGGACCGGCGTCTCTCACTTTTATGACCACCACCTGCCGGTCCTTGTGAAAGGATGATATTTTTTTTGATGCGCTGATGCTTAATGCGCTCCCTTTTTCACTTGTATCTAAAGCATTCCTGACCAGGTTGTTTATCACCTGCCTGAGTTCGATGGCATCTCCAAAAATAGGCGGAAGGTCTTTTTCTAAGGACAGGGTCACACCTATTTTTAACTTTCTGATTTTCGAAGACCAGAGTTTAATCTCATCCCGGATAAGCCCGTTTATGTTCATTTTAGTCCTGGTTTTTATTGATGGTTTTGCAAAATCGAGCACTCGCCTGACGATTCCCTCTAACTTGTTTGTATTGTATCTGATGTCATCTATAATCTCCATCTCTTCGGTCTTCCGGGGAAACCTATCTGGATCGCTCAATATGTCTACAAAAAGTCTTATACTGGACAATGGATTTCTGATTTCATGGGCGATGCCGCCGGAAAGCTGCCCCAAGGAAGATAGACGGTCGGTGCGAATCAACTGCTCCTGAGTTTTCCTTTTTTCCGTAATGTCGCTGATGCGAATAAGAGAAGCATTGTCTTTTCCCAATTTAATAAGCGGAAATACGGTAATCTCTTCGATCCTCGAAGAATCCATCAAGCCCTCCCGTTCAAATGTACTCATCTCGCGTTTTTCAATGATCATGGGGATGTCACATCCATTACACGGTGTTGGTAATTCTTTGCATGCTGTAAAACAGCAAACGTCGTTATAATCTTTTGACTCGGCCAATCCATAGTATTTTCTGGCTGCATCGTTCAACATTTGAATTTTCAATTTCCTGTCTAACATGATCATGGGCTCTGAAATACCGTCAAAGACTGTCTGAAGCATGGTCTGGCTTTTTTGGAGTTTTTCCTCTGCCTTCTTTACCTCGGTAATGTCGTTGCACACACCGATTAGCCTGGAGGGCTTTCCATTGCTATCTATTACGGTCGCGCATTTTTGCCTCAAATAGTGCAACGAGCCATCATTTCCCTTTATTCTGTACTCATCAAAACTGAAACTACCGATTTCCTGACAGTGGACCATGCCTGCTACAAATCCTTTTCGATCATCAGGATGGATCAATTCAATCCAGGCATCGATGGGCCTTTCGAAATCACGCCTTTTGTACCCAAGTCTTCCTTCAATATTTCCAAACCATTTCAAAGAATTATTCCGGAAATTCCATTCGAAAATCAGGTCACTCACGCTTTGGGCGGCGATGCGGAATCGTTCCTCTGACTGACTGATCTGTTCGTACAATAACGCATTCTGGACACCGGGGGTGATCTCACGTGAAAGCATTTCCAGAAAGTCGGCCTGCTCGGCGAAGTCTCGCTCTTTAAACGATGCTAAACCCAGCACACCCAATATGTCGTCGGGTCCGATAAACGGCAGGGCCGCAAAGGAATGGAAACCGGCCATTTTGCATTCTTCCAATGTACAACGCGAATTACTACGAATGTTGCTGCTATATTGCGCAATGCCTTTACTGATGGCCATTTCGCACAGGCGCTTACCTACGCGGTGGACAGGAATCTTCTCATGAAATAATTCCGGGTCGTCCGGCCAAATACCTTCCAGAAGCAACTCATCACCATTTCTAAAGAAGATCATCGCCAAATCAGGAGAAATGGCATCAACAATCCCGTCAAGAGCGGATTTCACCACATGATCGAGTGAGAGGAATTTGTTTAATTGACAGCCCAGGTCGTTGATGGCAGCCATCTGCCGGTTGCGTTCTCGAAGACGTTTGTTTATCTGCTTGAGGTCGCTGATATCCCTTGCAACGCCATAAGTCCCCTGATATTTTTTATCCTTTCCAGAAATCGACTTGTCGTATATACCGAAAGCGTGAAGTTCTACGGGCAGACAATCGATTTCAAAGTCCGCCTTTTTCCTCCCCTTTGTTCTCAAGCGAATTTCAAACCCTTTGGTAGAACGCTCTCCTGTTCTCCGTTCATTAAAACGCAATTTTGCTTTGCTGACGTCCTCAGGCCAGATGATCGAGATAAAATGCGTCCCGATCAACTCTTTTTTCGTAAATCCGAGGAGGCTTTCAACCGCACCTCCCACAAAGCTGAAACAACCTTCCGAATCCAGAACGTAAATAATATCAGGAGAGTTTTCAACAAGAGATCTGTATTTCTTCTCTGCCTTCTCGAGTTCATCCTTGGCCTGTTTGATATCCTCGGTTCTTTCTCTGACCTTTCTCGCCAGATCTTGGTTATACTCTGTTATTTTTTTTAATAATATCTCCCGTTCCTGCCGAAGCCTCACGACTTCCAGGGCATTTTTGATTGTTATCAATATTTCAGTGTTGTCGACCGGTTTTTTCATATAATCAAATGCGCCAAGCTTCAATGCATCGATCGCCGATTCCATTGATGCATGACCGGTCATCAATAAAAAGGGAACAGCCGGATCTTTCTCTTTGACCCATCTTAAAAACTCGATGCCGTTCATTTCATCCATGACAATATCCGAAATAACCAGATCATATGTTCTTTCAGACATCATCTTCAGACCACGACGACCGCTTTGAACACAGTCCACAGAATAGCCGTTTGGTGTTAATAAGTCGTGCATAAATTCCCTTATACCGGAATCATCATCCACGATCAATATCCTGGGTGTTTCAGAATTCATCTTTGAACCTTTCTAATAAAACTAATTTTTGATCAATACACTTATTTTAGGCCTTTTTCCTGGTTTATCCGGGTTAGTTTTCGAGTCATTTTCCCCCTTTGTGTCTTTGTTTACCCCGTAGGTTCGGGAGATCGGTCTGGGGCGCCTTTGCGAGAAAACCCCCTTAATTCTTAAACCGGATATGAATTTTTGTTCCACCTTCTCGATCGATCTCAATTCTACCCTTAAGCTGATCAAGAGCCAGAATCTTGACAAGATTCAGACCCATCGATTCGGTATGTGTTATATCCAGGTCCTCGGGTAATCCGATACCATCATCGCCCACCAAAAGCTCTGTCTCATTTTCATTGATTGAAAAAAGGCCTATTTCTATTTGTCCTACTCTTTTGTTGAGGAATGCGTGTTTCAGGGCATTGGAAACCAGCTCGTTGATCAACAATCCGCATGGAACGGCTTTATCCAGATCAATCTGAATATCCTCAATCTCTTGTTTTACTTTTATTTTTTTAGTATCAACCGTATAGGATTGAATAATGCTGTTTACGAGACTGTTTACATATTTTATAAAGTTTATTTTTGTAAAGTCCTCGGACTGGTAAAGGTTCTCGTGAATAAAGGCCATTGATCTTATCCGATTCAGGCTTTCCTTGAACATACCGGCATATTTTCTATCCTTGATATTCATAGACTGGAGACTGAGCAGGCTGGAGACGACCTGCATATTGTTCTTGAAACGGTGATGAATCTCGCGAAGCAGCATATCCTTTTCTTTAAGTGAGGTTTTTAATTGTTCCTGGATGAATTCGCGCTCTTTTTGATGGCTTTCACTTGCTAATCTGCCATGCAGAATTGGCGCTATGTGTTCAGCTATGGTTTGCATCAATTCCCTGTCATTCCGGTCATAGTCAGTAACCTTATTGGCAACCATTAAATTTCCTATAACCTCTTTTTGATGTATGATGGGCACTGCTAGGGCCCTGAAGATGGGGATGTGACCATCGGGAACCTTGAAGGGGCCGTTTGATGAAATGGTTTTTTTCTCAATGATACATCTGGCCCATAAATTGTTACCCAAAGTTTCACGCGGAAAACAGGAAACCTTTCCTGGAAATTTACATTTATCCCATATATCACCTGCCATGGAAGGAACAACCCTTTCGCCATCTTCGTTAATGTAGGCGAAGGTCCCAAATGGGCTCTGCACAGCTTCTAAGACCACTTCCAAAATCTTTTCGTACATTTTATTGTCAGTAGTCGTTAGGAATATTTCTAAGATTCTGTTCCTGGTATTTAGCTCCTGTTCCGACTTCAGCAATTCCTTTTCGGACTGCTTCCGAGCAGTGATTTCCTTTTCTAACCTCTTGACCCTTTGTTCCAGTTCTTTATAGGTCAGTTTTTTCGTCATTAGGAAATCCTCCAATTGCTCCCAAAACGGAAAAGATCCAATAACCCGAGATCATTGAACAACCTATTATGAGCCTTTAAAGTCAAATAAGATCTTCTTCCAGAAATTCATTGTTATTTGAGGGCACTACATTGTTCGGCTATTGATTTTTTAGAAGTGGTTATTTCCAAAAAATTAAGATTTGAAACTGAAATTAAAACCTCGACTATTTCCATTCATATAGAAAAAATCATAGAATATCAAGTCTGATGAATTCGTAAAAAGGCTTTTGTGGGCGATATCTGATCATTTGTGGACCCAGCGTTCTGAAAAACAATGAGGGTCAGGTCTTCATTCTTGACGCATTTAAATGCATTTAATTTTTTCTCAATCTTTGCGATTTTTCTTTCAAGCTTTTTGTCATTTCTTATTTTATCCTTAACATGCCTGCATGCCTGGGACACGCCGGATTCTCCAATCTCGAAATATGAGACTAAAACATAGCTGAGCGGCAGAAAAATGTATGAACTTCCCGGGCTGGAGCGTTCATCTAAAACCTGGATAGCTCTTCAGCCCGCTTTTCTGATCCAATTGGGATGTCATAAAGACAATTGGTGATAATCAAGACTTTACTTTTTCGAAGAAGGAATTATAATACTTAAAAGGATAAAGATCGTATGCGACTTCTTTTATACAATATACGGTATGGCGCGGGCATTGGGATGCATTTCCATCTTCCGGTCCCATATAGTGGGTATTTAAAAAACACCAACGGCAACTTACAAAATATAGTGGATTTCATAAAATCGGTGAATCCGGATATTATCGGGTTGATCGAGGTGGACAGTGGTTCCTTCCGCTCCGAAAAAAGCAACCAGGCCGAAAACATTGCCCGGGAATTAAATCATTGTCCGATTTATCAGTCAAAATATTCCGCTGCTTCAATTGTTCAAAAAGTTCCGTTGCTGAACAAACAAGGCAATGCAATCCTCACGAACCAGGAGATTAAATCTCAAAAATTTCATTATTTCCGGGAAGGTATCAAGCGTCTTGTGATTGAACTTGAGTTAGAACAGATCTCTGTTTTCCTGGCACACCTGTCGATTAAGTTCCGTCATCGCCAATACCAGTTGCAGGACCTTCATGCGATGATAGAACCCCTAAAAAAACCGGTCATCGTGGCCGGTGATTTCAACGTATTTTGGGGAGATCGCGAACTGCAATTATTTTTATCTGCAACAGGGCTTAAAAATGCCAACACCAACGGGGAACCCTCCCATCCCAGTCGTTCACCGCGCCGACAGCTGGATTACATCTTCCACAGTCCGCAAATACAAATTACGGATTTTCAGATCCCGGAGGTCAAATTGTCCGATCATGCGCCCCTGATTTGTGATTTTGAAATAGAAGCTCATAAAAACTGATGGGTATTATTGCGGAGTTTTCAGCCGAATCGAGGTAATTTTACCCTTCTCAAGCGGCTTGGAGCGGGAGTCGACCTTAACACTTCCAATTTTATCGACGACTTCCATCCCTTTTATTCAGGAACTTGTAAGTTTTCAATAAAGTCTGGTGTATTAAATGGTGATATTGAGCGGAATCTTTTTACGAGACCGTCAAATTTTACTCTAAAATGAAACCGATCATAGAATTTTTAAATCAAGAAGGGTTTTTAAAGAGCCTGTTTGAATCGATTCCCTGCGGAGTGCTGATCATTGATGGTGACCGGCGGGTTTTGGCGGTGAACAACGTGCTGGAACGCACCTTTAGCATTTCCGGAGCAGAGGTAATGGACCAGCGCGGCGGCGAAGCGTTAAGATGCGTGAATGCATTTAAGGATCCCAAAGGATGTGGTTTTGCTGAAGAATGTATCAGCTGTGGGGTTCGCAACACAGCGATAAAGGCGCTTTCTGGAAATCAGATACACCGGAAAAAGGCAAAGATACAGTTGGCGGTTGACAGGAAAACAAAGGATATGCAGTTACGGATCAGCGCGGCTCCTTTCGACTATGAAGGGCAGCAGTTGGCGGTGATTATACTTGAAGACATGACCGAGCTGAACACCCTTCGGCGGCGCTTGAAAACAGATCAGAGCTTTGCCGGTATTATCGGTCGTGATGTCAAGATGCAGGAGTTGTTCGAGACCATAAGGGATGTTGCGGAAATCGATGTTTCTGTTCTGATCCAGGGGGAAAGCGGTACGGGAAAGGAGCTGGTTGCCGCGGCCATTCACAACGAAGGGGTTCGTGCAGAAAAACCTTTTGTGCCGGTCAACTGCGGTGCGCTTCCCGAGGGATTGCTGGCCAGCGAACTGTTTGGACACGTAAAAGGTTCTTTTACCGGGGCGTTGCGGGATAAGAAAGGCCGGTTTGAACTGGCCAACGGCGGCACCCTGTTTTTGGACGAAGTGGTTGATTTGCCAAAAGATATGCAGGCAAAATTATTGCGGGTACTTCAGGAAGGAACATTCGAGCGGGTGGGTGACGAGAAAACCAAATCCGTGGACGTACGCATAATAAGTGCCGCCAATCGGGATCTGAAACGCGAAGTAAAAAGGGGTAATTTTCGCGAAGATCTATATTACCGCATCAATGTAGTTCCCATCCACCTTCCGCCGCTCAGAGAGCGAAAAAACGATATTCCGCTTCTGATTGAGCATTTATTGGCCAGGATTGTAACGGATGGGCGTCAGGATTTTCCGGGCATTTCCGATGATGCCGTGTCCCTGTTGATGGACTATCATTGGCCGGGCAATGTCCGGGAGCTTGAAAACGCCATTCAGTTTGCCATTGTAAAATGCAGGGGCCGGATGATTTTACCCAAAGATCTTCCCCTTGAGCTGCAGGGCCATCATGTGACTCGAACCTCTCGCGGGCCTTCCCGGAAACTTGATCTTGAGATTGTCAAATCAGCCCTTGAAAAAGCCGGTGGGAATAAAGCAAAGGCAGCACGGCTCCTGGGTGTGGGCAGGGCCACGTTATACAGGTTTTTAAGTGATTATCCGGGGGTAATTCAGGACACTAAATAGTTTCTATCCAGAAATGGCCCTTTTCCGCAATCTCTGCGCCTGCCCCGTGAAATGCGGAGCCTATTTTTCTGGGGTCAATCTGCGGAATTACTTGTGCGGCGTACCACTTGTACGCCTCCGCGCAATTCCTTGATTTGACTCGGGGCGCCCATGCCCCTCGCCCTTACGGGCAGCTATTCAGCTGTCCAATTCTGCTATCCTGCAGAATTGTCCTTGACCTTGCGAAAAATTGCTCATTTCTGAATTGGAAACTTAATTTGTGCCCAATATAGATTTATGGATGTACACTAAATAGGTTAGAACCCGCAACAGCGATAAGGGATCAAAAATAAAAAAGGGGCTCCTGAACAGAGAGCCCCTTTTTTGTGTTATCAAAGCGTTATGGTTTTTATGCTTAAACTTCCTGATAAGACGCTTCCATTTCCCGGCGATCCGCCATATCCATAAGCACCCTTTCCCTGGCCTTGTCTATGCCCAGGGCCTTGCGCTTTTTGTCGATATGGGCGATCATCAACTGAGCGTGCTT
>JAFDHQ010000221.1 GCA_019308685.1 Deltaproteobacteria bacterium | reverse complement strand
ATTATCATGAAAAAAGAATTTGGATCAAATTATGCGTCGATTACAGATGTTAATTTTACAGCCAAATACCGTGCAAGTTGTTACTGCGATTCGGTACAGTACGAAGTGTGCTCGGATCCTGTAGATGCAAAAATATGTCATTGTTTGGCATGTCAAAAACTGCATGGAGCCCCTATGCAATGGGCAGCTATATTTCACAAACATGACGTCAGAATTACGAAAGGCATTGATCACCTGAACTTTTACAACAATGAACTCAATAAACACGAGAGAATTCTTCCTTGCAAAGTCAGCTGTGCTTTGTGTGGCACCCTCATTGCCGATGAAGGACGTAATATGTGGCTTGCGTTTCCATCACTTTTTAATTTTGGGGGTGTATCAAAAGTTCCAACGAAATTCAAACCAACGTGCCATATCTTTTATGGTCTGCGGGTTGTCGATATAAACGATGATCTGCCTAAGTGGTCCGGTCACAAAAATCATTCAGAACTTGTAGGGAATTGAAAACTTGATGGTTGAAAAATTTTACTAAATAATCATTTAAAATCTATGAAAGATAAAGACTGATGAAAGATATCCAAAATATTTATTCATCCATTCCCCCCAGCATCCCCCAGGAATTATTCCAAGATATTTTGACAACAGATACCTTTGAAGTTAAACGGATCGTATCAAAAGGACATGCTTCGCCGAAAGATTTCTGGTATGATCAGGATAAAAATGAATGGGTAATTCTGTTAAAAGGCCGTGCCGGTTTATTGTTTGAAGGGAACAACAACATAATTGAGTTAAAACCTGGTGACTACATAAATATCCCGGCCTACCGTAAACACAGGGTTGAATGGACTGATCCGGACATTGAGTCTGTGTGGTTAGAGATCATGTGGTGAACTTCAGAGACATAATCGGCTATTTTGGGTTTGGGTTCAAACCTTGATCCTTAATTATGTAAAAAATCTCCCTGCAAGAATAACACAACGGAGATTTAAAACTATGTATCATCAGCTCAAAGAAGGTTCGGGTAACATTCTGGGATTTAAAATCGTCGGTGGTATTACCAAAAAACAAAAAGAGCGGATCTGCAAGGTATTGGAAAAACAGATCAGTAAATCAGGAAAAATCCGGATTGTCCTTGTTATCGAACCTCATGGAAAAATGGATGCAGAATCGCTGTTGTTCGATCTGAATTTTACTTTAATCTACTCTGATAAAATAGAACGCATGGCCATTATCGGCAATAAAGTATGGGAAAAGACATGGATCGCCCTGTTTGGTTTGTTTTCCCATATCCGGACACACTACTTCGACCGATCGGAAATCAAAGCGGCCTGGAAATAAATCAAAAGTTGAAGAACTTCAAGAATGTGCAAAAAAAAGAGATGCCTCAAAAGCTTTTAGAGGAAGTACTGGAGACAGCTTTATGGGCTCCTTCGGGTATGAACAAACAGGATTGGGAGTTAGTAGTGGTTCACGGAAAAGAACGAGATCAATTATTAGAAATCGGGATTGAAAATGTTCCCAAGATTACCAACGGAAAAAGGTAGAATATTATTAGGATACCTTCTCCAGGCCGCTTAAACATTGTTCAAGATATTTTTTTATGTCAATTTTCTCTTCTACTTTTTCAACTTCGAACACTTCCCCGCAAATGGTGGGGCGGTTTGGCACCCCTTTGCATGGAACTGATTCGATGGTGGCGATTGGCATCGTTCCTATGCGGCTGGCCAGTGTGACGACTTCATCCTTATCAAATCCGAAGAGGGGTCGATGCACCGGCATCATTACGGCACTGTCGAGCACTCTGAGGTTCTTGGCAGTTTGGCTGGCCTGTTCGCCGAGTATCTCCCCGGTTACGATACCTTGGCAGTCATGAAGAAAGCAGATCTGTTCGGCCACTCGATACATAAAACGCTTGCAAAGCAGACAAGTGATGCCTTTTTTGGACCCGTATTGAATAAACGCATCCAGAGCAGATTGATATGAAGCCACGTAGACAATCGGCGCTTTGAGGGCCCCTTTTGTATATTCAACCAAAACCTTAATGTTTTCCAGCGCTTTTTCTCTTACAGCAGAGGCATTTGCCCGGTCGCCTATGCTGCCATTATCAGGATCCATGACAACAAAAACCGGAACAGCGCCGCGCCGCATTGCGAGCCAGGCTGCGGCCGGCGAATCCAAACCGCCGCTAACCAGTGCGACCATTTGATTTTCCAAACCCAGCGGAAAGCCTCCGGGGGATTTAATCCGTTCTGCAGATATGAAAGCGTGATCCTTATAAACCTCTATCTCCGGCTTGCTCTCAATTTCGCCGCCCCAAGGGCCCATTTTCCATTTTGGCCTTTTTTTGAAACGAGACCTTGAGAATTCTTTTTGCGACCCGTTGTTTAGAGCTATCTTATTAGATAAGCCGGTGATGTCTCGTTTTAGAGAGGGAATATCTAATTTCGGATTCTGTATTGCGCGCACTGTGATTTTGAAACTGCCGGGGCCGATTCCGTGTGCCAGCATCAGCTTGGCCGCTACCGAGACAACAGCGGTTTTATCGCGAACTGAGGTGCGAAAACAGGGTGAAATGGAAGAGATTCCGAATGTTCGTCCGAGAACTGCAACTAAAGAATCCACATCCGTGTCTTGTTGCTTTTCAAAATAAATATAAAGACGACCTTGACGAGTAAAAAACCTGATGCGGTCGAGTAGATCCGGCCCTTCCGAGGCCGTTAATGCCCGCTTGATGTTATTATGAATAAAATCTTCAATATACTCCTGCGACTGGGTGGACTTTACCCCGAACTCACCGGTATATCTGACCAAAATGCAGTTATAAACCATTTAATTAATATACTTTTTCTGCAAGTACCATGCATTTTTGAAAAGAAAAGGGCAGTCCCTATTATTTTGGGGAATGCCCTTTTTCTGATTAAAACTGCAAGCTAAACTAAAGTGACATTTACTGCAGCAGGACCTTTTTGACCCTGTTCAATGTCAAAGGTAACACTGTCGCCTTCATCAAGAGACTTGAAACCGGTTGCATTGATTCCTGAATGATGAACAAATACATCCGGACCATCTTCCTGCTCAATGAAGCCATAGCCTTTGCCGCTATTAAACCATTTTACAATTCCATTCGTCATAGTGACATCCCCCTTTCAAAAAATTCCCATAGTTCCAAACTTCAGGTTGCCGCTTTGACAAATGGATCTTTCCTTCAGAACGAAACCGGCCCGCCAATTAAGAACGGGCCTTTATTGATTGTTTGAATAATAAGATATTGTTGAACAAAGTCAAGCTAATTATAAGATTATTTTTTTTTACTGAGTATTTTGGACTAGCACATCAAACTTTTGTGTTTCAAGCAGCTGCTATTATTTTAATGAATGGGGTCCCCTT
>JAFDHQ010000030.1 GCA_019308685.1 Deltaproteobacteria bacterium | reverse complement strand
AAATTTCGGTTTGCATATATGAAAAATCTTTAACCGCATGTATTTCAAATGGTAAAACCACCAACCGTATGGTTTCTAAGGAATGGGCCATATTCGGGGAAAAGCATAGTATTGAAATAATAATCAAACATAACCGTCTTAACATAGAACTCCTAATTGCCCCAATTCTCAGATCCATAAACTCAAAATTTTACCAGCTGTCCGTCGACAATCGTCATGCTGCGTGACATGTAAGATGCAAGTTCCATGTTATGTGTCACTACTATCAGAGTCATGCAAAACTCTTTGTTCAACTCCAAAAGCAGACTATGGACGCGCTCGCTGCTTCCTTTATCAAGATTGCCCGAGGGTTCATCGGCCAGAAGAATAACCGGATTCACAACAAGGGCTCTGGCAAGCGCAACCCGTTGTTGTTCACCCCCTGAAAGCTTTCCGACTCTAATATTTAACCTGTCTTTAAGTCCCACCCTCACAAGAATCGCCTCTGCCGCCTCCCTGGCTTTTTGTTTTCCCAGCCCTTTAATCAATGCCGGCATCATGGCATTTTCAAGAGCGGAAAACTCTGGAAGTAAATAATGAAACTGAAACACAAAACCTAAAGACTCGTTCCGAAATTGTGCCAACCTGGCATTATCAAGAAGAAAGATATCTTCACCTTGGAAAAGATACGTTCCGCTATCCGGCCGGTCGAGTGCTCCCAGCAGGTGAAGTAATGTAGACTTGCCAATACCCGACGCTCCGACGATTGCCAAGGTTTCGCCGGCGTTTAAATCAAGGTTAACCCCCTTTAAGATATCAATACGGGTACCGCTGGTGTTGAAACTCTTCCATAGACCTTTCACCGACAAAAAACGATCTGGAACAGACTTTTTATCGTTTTTCTCGGGATTAACCATAACGGATCGCTTCAACAGGGTTGAGTTTGGAGGCCTGGCGTGCCGGATAGAGTGTCGCCACAAAACAAATCGCCATTGCAGCGCCGGCTATAATAAAAACATCCAGAGCCTCAAGTCGTACCGGAAGGGTTGAGATATAATACACATCTCCCGGAAGCTCGATAAACTTATATTTCTCCAGCAATTTGCACATGATAAACCCAAGGCATACACCCAGCGAAGTCCCCATGAAACCGATGATCATTCCCTTGAAAATAAAAATTTTCCTGATGCTGCTATCCATGGCTCCCATGGCTTTTAATATGGCGATATCTCTGGTCTTTCCCATCACCATCATAATTAAAGTGCTTGCGATGTTAAATGCTGCCACAAGAACAATAAGTGCCAGAATAATAAACATAACCGTTTTTTCAAGTTTAAGGGCGGAAAACAGATTGTGATTCATCTGCATCCAGTCTCTGGCCCAATAGGGAAATCCAACGTCAGCCACTATCTTATCTGCAATATGCCTGGCCTTATAGACATCATTTACCCTGACTTCGATACCGGTGATGGAATCTTTCATGTTCAAAATTTTTTGGGCGTCGTTTAAATGGATGTAAGCCAGGGATCCATCATATTCATACATACCCGACTCGAACAAACCCGCCACATGAAAACGCTTCATGGCGGGCAAGTATCCCATGGGAGAAATCATTCCCCGGGATGATATCAGATAGACCGCATCACCCATGCCCAAACCCAGATTTTTAGCAAGCTCCTTGCCAAGAATGACACCGGGAACAGAACCGGTCGTGTCCATTCCTTGATGCATCTTTTTTAAATTTAACAAGGCGGAACCATCGATAACCTTTATTACCTTGCCGGCCGATTCCGGATCTATGCCTCTTAAAACAGCCCCGGATACTCCTGACGATGAACGAAGCATGATCTGGGTGTAAATAAAAGGCGTGGCGGCTTCAACTCCGTTTGTGTTAACAACCCGGCCCAGTATTCTGTGATAATCGGAAAAAGAATTACCATGGCGCATGATCACCACATGTGATTCAATCCCGAGTATACGGTTCTTAAGATCGGACTCAAACCCGGCCATTACTGCTATTACCACGATCAATGCCATTACGCCCACAGTTACTCCAGCAATGGAAAGCATGGTAATTAACGAAATGAAGGTCTCTTTTTGTTTGGCCCTTAAATAGCGACCGCCGATGAAATATTCAAAAGACATAGTAATTACTGGTTATGGGTTATTAGTTTCTTAATTGTGAATTTTGTGTATTTTATGTCAAAAAATTTATCCAAGCTAATTAAATGTGAAGTGTCTAAAGTGATCTAAAGTGCCTTGTAAGGAATATTGCCAATTTATATAAAAGCTGGAGCGTAACAACTCCTTAACCCTGGCCCAGACCGATCACCAATACTCTGTACTCAAAAAGTCATGTTTGTAATGGTGCATAAGTAAAATCAATATATGAACGATTAGCACCAGGGCGGGCTTTAGTTCACAAATCAATATATGAACGATTAGCACCAGGGCGGGCTTTAGTTCACTTCAAACTTTACAAGGCACTTTTCCGGTTATCCATTATCTCTTTCAGCAGGTTTCATGTGCGGGAAAAGAATAACCTCCCGGATTGAAGCGGAATCGGTGAACAGCATGGTAAGCCGGTCAATCCCTATTCCTTCTCCGGCGGTGGGAGGCATACCGTATTCCAAGGCCTCGATGTAATCTTTGTCCATGTGATGGGCCTCTTTGTCGCCGGCTTCCCTGTCTGCAACCTGCTGTAAAAATCTCTCTCTCTGATCAACAGGATCATTAAGCTCCGAAAATCCATTGGCAATCTCATGCCCCGCAATGAAGAGTTCAAATCGATCCGTAAGTTCGGGATGGGTGTCACTTCTTCTGGAAAGCGGGGAAACCTCTACCGGATACCCGGTAATAAATGTAGGCTGAATCAGCTTTGGTTCCACCAGCACATCAAACAGCTTGGTGACGATTTTTCCCAAGCGCCCGGTTTTTGTAACCTTGATCCGGTTTGCAGCGGCGAAATTAAGTAGATCTTCCCGATGTTTTAATAAATCGGTGTCAATGCCCCCAAACTCCTCTAAGGCAGAAGCAAGAGACATTCGACGCCACTGGGTGCCTAAATCTATGGTGTCCCCCTGGTATTGTATTGAGGTTGACCCGGCCACCTCCCTGGCCACATGGCAGAACATCTTTTCGGTCATGTCCATCAGATCATCGTACCTGGCATATGCCTGGTACAATTCGAGCATGGTAAATTCGGGATTGTGACGGGTTGAAACCCCTTCATTTCTGAAACTTCTATTGATCTCAAAAACCCTTTCAAATCCTCCGATAACCAGGCGCTTTAAATAGAGTTCAGGGGCGATGCGTAAAAACAGGTCCATGCCCAATGCATTGTGATGGGTTACAAATGGTGTGGCTTCGGCACCACCAGGAACCGGCTGCATCATCGGTGTTTCCACCTCAAGGAAATCCCGGTCAAGAAGAAATGTACGTATGACCTGAATGATCCTGCTGCGTTTCGTAAAAATATCCCGCACATCTGAATTCATCGTCAAATCGATGTATCGACGACGATAACGCTTTTCCGGATCTTTTAGCCCATGAAATTTTTCCGGAAGCGGTCTTGCGGACTTGCAGATAAGCTTAAATTCCTTGACCAGAAGTGTCCATTCCCCTGTTCTCGTCTTGAACATTCCACCGTTTAGTCCGACGAAATCACCGATATCGAGCTGTTTAAATAGATTATAGGCTTTTTCACCGACTTTGTCTTTTCTCACATATGCCTGAAGCTGTCCGGTTCGATCTCTGAACCTGATAAAGGATGCCTTACCAAACCGGTTTATGGCCATCATACGGCCGGCCACAATAAAAACAGGTTCGTCCTCGGTAAGTGAATCCGGTGCATCTTTGACGGCTTTTTTGATATCCCTTACCGTATGTAAGACAACAAAATCGTTGGGATAAAGATTAATATTGTTTTTTTTTAAGTCTAAAAGTTTCTTTTTTCGTTTCTCAATGATATCGCTTTTTTTGTCCATAAGGATTCAACTTTTCAAAAGATTAAACTTATTTTGGTAACCCATTTAAAAATAGGTGTCAAGATTAAGTTGGCGGGTCTCTTCGTTTTAATTTAAAGGAAAACTTGGTTCCCCGATCTACTTTACTCTCTACATCAAGCCATGTATCGTAAGATTCGAGTATACTGTGAACGATGGAAAGTCCGAGACCTGTGCCATTGGATTTTGTTGTGAAAAATGGATCAAAAATTGACTGCATATACTGATCTTTAATGCCGCAACCGTTGTCGCTGATTTCAATACCTACAAAATTATGCTTTAAAGGAGACGTTTTAATCCCGACACGTCCTTCACCCTCGATAGCCTCAACAGCATTTACAATCAGATTCCAGATTACCTGGCGCAAATGCACCGGATCCATTTCAATCCAGATATTTGAAAAGAAATCGCTTGTAATCGTAACTTTGCCGGTACAGGCTTTGTCCTTTTCAAATAGTTTGACCGTCTCCGTCAGGGCGCTTTCGAGTTCTATCTTTTCAATTTGGCCTGGAGACGGTTTTGCAAACAAAAGAAAATTGTTCACCAGCGCGCTCAACCTGTCCGTCTCACGCAAAACGATCTGCATCAGTTTGTCCTGTTCAGGGTCATACGGAATTTCTTTTCTCAAAATCTGAATTGAACCTGAAAGAGAAGCCAGAGGATTTTTAATCTCGTGAGTTATACCGGCCGCCATCTCACCCATGTAGGCCATCTTTTCCACGCGTTTAATTCGATCCTCAAGTGCCGAAAGCTTGTCTCTTGTCCTTCTCAACTGTTCTGACAAAAAACCGCTCAGGAAAGCAACGGCAAAGCAGGCTCCCATGGTAATCACTACCTTGAAAAACACTTGGCTCCAATCATAACTACCGATGGAATTATCCCCATTCATGCTAAAAGGATTGATAATACCGTAGTATTCAAGATTAATCAGTATGCCGTACTGGACACTGCAGAGCACGGCCATGATCATGCTTCCTTTCCTGAACAGAAGCATGCTTGAATAGATAATCACTAGCAGATAAAGAAATGAAAAAATGCTTGCAAAACTACCGGTAAGAAAAATTATTATGGTTACGGCAAAAGTGTCGATCCCGATCTGGAGGTATGCAAAGATAAGTTTCCGCTTTATATGCTTAAAAATTAAACCATAGCAAAGAGAAAGAAGGAAAATGGTAATGATAAGTCCATAAAAAACAAGGAGGGGGCCCGTTAGAGGATAAGGTTTTTCACTGAATTGCAGAATAATAGTCGATCCCAACAACAGTGAAGTGAAGGCAACCCGTAAAAACATAACCCATTCAAGCTTATGATATAAATCATCTTCGGGTTTGTTTGAGTAACCAGGCATAAAATACGTCTCGGAAAATCTATCTCGCTAAAGGGAATATCTCGAAAATTTTACAATGTATTGAGAATAAAGGTCTTTTTTTAGGCTTATATTTTTAACTCGGACAAGGCCCCAGTCCACCTCTCCTTGCCTGCCCGCTTGTGCTTTCAATGGCAGGCGAGGCAAAATGAACTAACTTGAGCAATCATTCCAATATTACAATAGGATGAAGTGAAACCCAAAGTTTTACGGGTTAACCAAGGGCAGCCGCCATTTTAAATATGGGCAGATACATGGATACAACCAGACCGCCGATAACGCCACCCAGAAATACCAGCATAACCGGCTCTATCAACGAAGTCATGTTTTCCACGGTCTGGTCGACCTCTTCGTCGTAAAAATCGGCGATCTTATTTAACATGGTATCCAGTGCACCGGTAGATTCACCGACAGCAATCATCTGGCATACCATGGAAGGGAAAACGCCACTTTCGGAGAGAGGATCGGACATTGTACGGCCCTCGGCAATGGCGGTCCGAGTTTCGAACACAGCATTTTCAATTGTTTTGTTACCCGCTGTTTTGGCAACAATCTCAAGCGCGTCTAAAATCGCCACACCGCTGGCAAGCATTGTCCCCATGGTCCGTGTAAATTTTGCGACTGAGGCTTTACGAAGTAAAAGCCCGAATACCGGCAATTTGAGGGAAAGGTCGTCCATTAAGGCTTGTCCTCTTGGGGTTTTATAAAACCTCTTAAATACAAATGCTGCCAAAAATATGCCGGGAATGATATAAATAATGTTTGATTTGACAAACCGGCTCATATTTACAACAATTTGTGTGGGGATCGGAAGGGCGCCGCCCATTCCCGCAAACAAATCCTCAAACACAGGAATAACAAAAACCATTATGATTGCAACAACGATCACAGCAATCGCCAGAGTTACAGCCGGGTAAGTCATAGCCCCTTTTATCTGGGATTTAAGCCTTGCAGCTTTCTCCAAATAATCAGAAAGACGTCTTAAGATCGTATCAAGGATACCGCCGGCTTCACCGGCTGAAATCATGTTTATAAAAAGATCATCAAATTGCTTTGGGTACTTTTTCAATGCCTCCGCAAAGGTTTGTCCGCTCTCTACATTCTGTTTAATCTCCTTCAACATATTTTTAAATGTTTTGTTTTCATGCTGGGCATATAGAATATCGAGGCACTGGATTATTGGAAGACCCGCATCGATCATAGTAGAAAATTGCCGACAAAAAATTATTATATCTTTCTGTTTTACCCTAGGCTGCATGAAAGAGACGTTTTCAAAAAGGTCCTTGGGTTTTTTCTTAATCTTGGAAGGGGTTATATTGCGCCTGATCAGTTCGGAGCGTACAGCCTCTTCAGTGGGAGCCTCCATCTCCCCTTTCTGTTTTTTATTCTGCTTGTTCTTTCCACTCCATAAATAGACTGCCATGATTATCCCTCCCTTTTAATGGAGACAATACGTAGTTTATAGTAAATTATTTGTGTTTTGTAATTTGATTTTTTGCCATAAAAATACAAAAAATCAACGTGAGCATTTTAATCCAAGCCTGTTGACAAATCCCGGTCAGCAGAAGCGCCGGAATTGGGCAAAAGGGGGCGTTTTGCAAAGGTCTCCTTATATCCTCGTGTCAGCCAATATCATAAAGTACGCCAAACGACAACATATTCGCTGAATTAATATAAAATCGTTATGAAACCGCTTGATAAACTCGTCTACATATTTAAATCTTTATTTTAGCACTCAACCCTGATAAACTTAAAAAAACGGACAAAAGTCTGCCATAGCCTTCCGGAAAAAACGCGGTTTCCCGTTGTCTGCCTCATTGCTGAGACCGGCTCAAGGTTCTTTTATCATATAGGCATTTACAGGCAAATCACAATTTGAATGTTAGAATTGTTGTTATATTTATAGTAAATTGTGAATTTTTCAAGATGTTAAATTAATAAAATATAACATCTCAATAAATTATGGATTTGGGTCAATATAATTGTTTCATTCACCATAACTTATTGATAGGTTAAAATAAGATTATGACAAAAAAACCCGAACATAACAAAAAAAATCTTACGATTATTACTTCCCACATTAATGCCGACTTTGACGCTTTGGCATCCATGCTTGCAGCTCAGAAGCTCTATCCCGATGCACTTGTGGTTTTTCCCGGTTCCCAGGAAAAAAATTTAAGAAACTTCTTTATCAAGTCTATGGTCTATCTTTTTAACATGGTCAACATTAAAGATGTCGATCTGAAAAATCTCAAACGACTGGTTCTGGTGGATACCAAACAGCCAAGCCGTATCGGGAAATTTGCAACCATACTCGATCGATCGGACATCGATATACACATTTACGATCATCACCCTCACATGGATAATGACATCAAGGGGGATTACGAGGTTCATTGCTTAACCGGTGCCACTGTCAGTATACTTACGGAAATCATAAAGGACAAAGGTATCGACATTTCTCCGGATGAAGCCACCATTATGTGTCTCGGAATATACGAAGATACCGGTTCTTTTACCTTCCCGTCCACCACCGAAAAAGATTTTAAAGCCGCCGCCTTTCTCCTTTCAAAAGGAGCAAATTTAAACATGGTCTCAAATCTGATCTCAAGAGAGATAAGTCCGGAACAGGTGGGGCTTTTAAACGACATGATCCAGGCTGCAACCCGCCATAATATCAACGGCATCGAAATTGTAATTACCACCGTATCCACCGATAATTATGTGTCGGATTTTGCTTTCTTGGTCCAAAAAATGGTTAAAATGGAAAATCTCAATGCCATTTTTGCCATTGCGCGAATGGGAGACAAAATGTACGTGGTGGCCCGAAGCAAAATACCCGAGGTCGATGTGGGAACGATTGTCACCCCCCTTGGCGGAGGGGGACATACCTTTGCAGCCGCCGCAAGCATCAAGGGAAAAACACTTGCCCAGATTGAACAAAAGCTTACGGAAATCCTCTACAGTAAAATCAGCTCCAGGAACCGGGCAAAAGATCTAATGTCATCTCCGGTCATTCGGATAAGCCACGATGTTTCCTGTAAAGAAGCCGGCAATCTTCTCACACGTTATAACATAAACGCACTCCTTGTTACCCAAAAGCACAACGGCACAGAAGACCTCCTCGGGTTTATAACCCGGCAGATTATTGAAAAGACCTTGTACCACGGGCTGGAACACATTCCGGTCAAAGAATATATGACAACCGAACTTGCTTCGGTGTCACCCGATTCCGAACTTGTCGAAATTCAGGAAAAAATTATCGAGAACAAACAACGCATTCTACCAGTCATGGACAAAGGCGTCATAATCGGTGTTATTACGCGCACCGATTTGCTTAACATTCTGGTGGGACAAACCCAACTTACTTCCCCAGACTCTCTGGACCTACTCAAGGAACCTGTCCACGCCAGAACCAGAAACATCCTTAAATTCATGAAAGAACGCCTTTCACCTCGTATTTTCGACTTGCTCCATGTCATTGGCGAAAAAGCTGACGAATTAGGCTACAATGCTTACGTTGTGGGCGGATTTGTTCGCGATCTGTTCCTGTACCGAACCAATGAAGATATAGACATCGTCATCGAAGGCAACGGCATTGCATTTGCAAAACAATATGTAAAAATGTTTGATGCTCGTATTCACTCCTACGAAAAGTTTGGCACCGCGGTAATTATCTTTCCGGACGGTTTTAAAATTGATGTAGCTTCTGCCAGAATGGAATACTACAAGTTCCCGGCGGCCCTTCCCATTGTGGAAATGAGTTCGATAAAACTCGACCTCTTTAGACGGGATTTCACTATAAACACCCTGGCCATCCAGCTCAACCCGAATAAATTCGGCCTATTGATTGATTTTTTTGCAGCCCAGAAGGACATTAAGGAAAAATCTATCAGGGTGTTGCACAATTTGAGTTTTGTTGAAGATCCAACCCGGGTCTTCCGCGCGATAAGATTCGAACAACGCTTCGGTTTTTCCATCGGGAAACTGACTTCGGGTCTTATTGAAAATGCCGTAAAAATGGATTTTTTTAAGCGGCTCAGCGGCCGGAGGGTATTTGCCGAACTGCGTCAGATTCTAGAAGAAGAAACCCCACTGGCCGCCATAAAAAGGCTGGATGAATATGATCTCCTGAATGTTGTCCACCCTTCCATAATATTAAATAATTATATGATTTCATTATTAAATTCAGTTAAAAAAGTACTATCCTGGCATGATTTGCTTTTTCTGGAAGAACCGTATATGAAATGGGCCGTTTATTTTCTGGCACTTACAAGGCACTGTGATAAAGAAACCGCCGATGAAATCAGCATGCGCATTGAACTCGCGCCACGATACAAAAAAATTTTCTGTAAGGAACGTTTTGAGGCGGACAGGTCTCTTTTATGGATGGAACGAAATCTCCCGTTAAAAAACAGCACGATTTACAAACAACTGTCTGTTTTCAGAATCGAACTGATTCTGTACATGATGGCCGCCACCAAACAAAAAAGGGTTAAGAGATCCATCTCCAATTACTTTACCCGGCTGAGACATATTGACACATCGGTAAAAGGCAAAGATTTGAAAAAAATGGGACTTGAACCCGGTCCGATTTACCGGGAAATCCTTGAGGCCGTCCTGGATGCCAAATTAAACGGTCAGATTAAAACCCGCAACGATGAACTCGATTTTGTGAAAAGCTATGCTCGCTAATTTGGATCTGAATCAAATTGTTGTAATGATCGTTCCGCTCCTTTTCGCCGTAACCATTCACGAGGTGGCACACGGCTATCTGGCACTCCGAATGGGAGATAATACCGCTTTTTTAGCCGGAAGACTGACCTTAAACCCAATCAAACATCTCGACTTTGTAGGGTCGTTACTTCTGCCACTTATATTGCACTTGACAGGTTCTCCGGTCATTTTTGGTTATGCCAAGCCTGTGCCGGTCAATTTTTCCAATTTTCGTGATAGCCGCAAAAATACGATTTATGTGGCATCGGCCGGTGTTCTCGCTAATTTTGCCCTGGCCATTCTTTCTGGTGTGCTCTTTCAAGCCATTGCCCATTTTCAATGGTTATGGAACGGGTCCATATTCAGACCCTTTATCATGGATTTCTACCATATGCTTTTTTACAGCGTGGTAATAAATCTGGTTCTTGCAATATTCAACCTGATCCCAATTCCACCTTTGGACGGAAGCAAAATATTCGCTATGTTTTTGCCGGATTCATTAAGGCTGCATTATGCCCGTATGGAACGATTTGGCATGATAATAATTATTTTCTTGCTTCTAACAAATCTTGTGGGTAGGTTTATGTCATTTTTTTTGACCCCCATGTTAAATATTCTCATAGGGAAGTAGCCGGATGTTGAAATTTAAGAAAGACCTTTGAAAAATGCTCAATTTTACCTGCCCAGTTAAATCCGTATTTCATATTTTAACCGGGGTTCAAGACCAAGAAAGGCAAAAATTTTAACCACAGGAGATTCTATATGGCCAAAAAGAAAAGGATACTCAGCGGGATGCGTCCTACAGGACCCCTTCACCTTGGGAATCTGCATGGTGCCCTTGCAAATTGGGTAAAGATGCAGGAGCAGTATGACTGTTTTTTCTTCATCGCCGACTGGCATGCCTTGACCAGCGATTATGAAGATACCGGCTCTATTTCAGGATATATCCGCAATATGTTAATAGACTGGTTGAGCGTAGGGCTTTCGCCTGAAAACAGCACTCTTTTTATTCAATCCCATATCAAGGAACATGCGGAACTCTTTCTTATCCTTTCTATGATAACACCCGTGCCGTGGCTGGAGCGAAATCCCACATACAAAGATCAGATTGTTCAGCTCAGCAACAAAGACCTTTCCACTTTTGGTTTTCTCGGATATCCGGTCTTGCAGGCGGCCGATATTATCATGTATAAGGCCCACGGGGTTCCTGTGGGCGTGGATCAGGTTCCACATGTTGAAATTACGCGGGAAATCGCCAGAAGATTTAACTATTTTTATGGTGACGTATTCCCTGAACCGGAATCGATTTTGACCGAAACCCCCAAAATACTCGGCCTTGACGGCCGCAAAATGAGCAAAAGTTACAACAACGCCATCTATTTCTCAGACAGCCCTGATCAAATAGCAACCATGGTTTCCAAAATGCTGACCGATCCCCAACGCGCCAGAAAAAGTGACCCGGGCGATCCTGATGTTTGTAATGTCTACGAATTTCACAAGATTTACAGTGATGATAAAACCGTGGACAGAATAAACAAAGAGTGCCGCACCGCCGAAATCGGTTGCGTTGAATGCAAGAGAATAATGGCTCAAAATCTCATTAAAGCTTTAGATCCGATGCGTGAAAAACGAGCATATTACGAAGCCCACCCACAACTTGTCGACGACATCATCACGGACGGATGCGAAAAAGCACGACGGGTTGCATTTCAGACCATGGCAGAGGTTAGAGAGGCTGTAAAACTGTAGTTTCCATTAACGATTACGTCAATTTTCAATCTTAATATATCCGTTATCCATCATGACACCTGATGAACGTTATCAAGTACAGATCGAAAATATCTTTGAAGGTCCCATGGACCTTTTGGTGCACCTTATTAAAAAACATGAGGTTGACATCTATGATATTCCCATTGCTCTGATAACGGAACAGTATTTGGAATATATAGAGTGGATGAAGGCCATGAATATTGATGTGGCCGGGGATTTTCTTGTGTTGGCATCTACACTGACACAAATAAAGTCAAGAATGCTCCTTCCGGCCCATGAAGACGAGGATGAAGATGAAGACCCCCGCCTTGAAATTATCAGGCCCCTTGAGGAATATCTCCGGATTAAGTCAGCAGCTGAAAAGCTGGCTAAAAGGGATCTTCTGGGGGAAGATACCTTTGTCAGAAGTCCAGGGCAGGAAGATGATTTGCTTAACCGGGAGGAAGGGGTTATAGATGTCGGGCTGTTTGAACTTATCGATGCGTTCCAAAAAATACTTGAAAACATCTCCCCCATCGGCCGGATAGAAATTAATGCCGACACCATTACGGTCAGAGACAGAATCGTTCAGATAGTGGATGTTTTTGAAACCAAAGGATCGGTAACGTTTAATGAGCTGTTTTCCAAAAATGCTGATAAAAGCGAGGTGGTTGTAACATTTCTTGCAATTCTTGAAATGGTTAGGCTTTCACTGATACGGATTGTACAGCATACCCATACAGGCATTATCAGACTCTTTTATTTATAATGGAAGAAATAAAAAACATCATCGAAAGTCTTTTGCTGGTGGCCGGGGAACCCCTTACGATTGACCATATTAATAAAATACTCACTCAGGCCGGAAAAAAAGAGATTCGAAACGCACTTTCCGAACTTTCAAAAGAATATGAGCTCCGCAAAGGCGGTTTCTTTTTACGGGAAGTCGCCGGCGGTTACCAGATTCGTACCCGACCCGAATACAGGGAATGGATCAAACGGTTAATCCAACCCAAAGCCCTGCGCCTCTCCAAGGCCGCTTTGGAAACTCTGGCGATCATAGCTTATAAACAACCGATCATTCGCAGCGATATAGAACATGTCCGGGGGGTTAACTGCGGCGGAATCCTTCGCATGCTGCTTGAGCGGAGACTGATCCGGATTTTGGGAAAAAAGGAAATTCCCGGCCGGCCCCTCATTTATGCGACAACAAAGCAATTTCTTGAAGTATTCGACCTCAAGGATCTGAAAGACCTCCCTACACCCGAAGAAATTATAACTCTCGGAGAAGCGTCATCGGAACATATGGAATAACCAACTGTTTTGCAAATATAAAAAAGTTCTTGACTTGGAAGTAATTAACACTTTATATAAATAATGAATTTACTTCATCAATTACATTGCAATTCATTGTAACACGTTTTTGCTATTCATTAAAAAAGAGAAACGGTTAAAAAAATGTTTCCCGCTTTTTGCGGGATGTACTACCAGGACCGTTGAAAAACGTTCAAGGAGCTTATATGAACAGATCAGACTTGGTTAATAAACTAAAGGATAAAGCTGCCCTTAGTAAAAAAGACGCCGCAGAAGTTGTTGATACCTTTTTTGATGAAATAACGGAAGCGCTTGTAAAAGGTGATCGGGTTGAAATCAGGAGTTTTGGCAGTTTTACGGTAAAAAATTATAAGCCTTACGTCGGCCGAAATCCGAAAACCGGTGAACAAATTAATGTATCTTCTAAAAGACTACCTTTCTTCAAAGTCGGCAAAGAATTAAAGGAGAAAGTCAATAATCAATAATTATGGGCGGTTAACTCAGTGGGAGAGTGCTACCTTCACACGGTAGAAGTCACTGGTTCAAATCCAGTACCGCCTACCATTAAATTTAAGGGGTTACGGTGAATGCCGTAACCCCTTTTTATTTGAGACCTTTGCAAAACACCCCTTTCTGCTCCAGTTATTCCATAGCTGCCAAACAGCTTCGCCTTCTCAATTACACAAGCAAATTTAGCCTAACTTATTGTTGTTATTAACTTTTATCAAAAAGCTCTGGTTTGCCGAGCCGTGTACAGTATATTTATGTTTAAATATACCCTTTTTGTCCCAGCAGTAACAGAATTTCCTGGGCGACCTCATCGGGATTGAGATCGGTGGTGTCAATCCGCACCTCCGGTGATTCCGGAACTTCGTATGGATCGTCAACACCGGTAAACCCTTTAATCAATCCGGCCCGGGCCTTTGCATACATCCCCTTGCGATCCCTTTTTTCACATTCTTTAATGGGAGTCGATACGTGAACCTCAATAAACCCGCCGTAAGTTTCGATGTTTTTCCGGATTTCGGCTCTGGTGGCATTGTAGGGGGCAATTGGCGCACAAATGGCGATGCCGCGGTTTTTGGTGATTTCACTGGCCACAAAGCCGATGCGTCGTACGTTAATATCCCGGTGTTCTTTGGAAAAACTCAACTGGCTCGAAAGATTCTGCCGCACAATATCCCCGTCCAGCAGGGTGACCGGGCGATCCCCCATTTCCAGAAAGCGTGTATAGAGAACCTTGGCAATGGTCGATTTTCCGGCACCCGGCAGCCCGGTCAGAAAGACCGTAAATCCTTGTTTATCCGGTGATGGATAAGCCTTTTTCAGTTCGGACTCAACATCCGAAAAGGTGGCCCATTCGGGGATGCGCCGTCCGGTTCTGATCCTCTCACGGATATCGGAGCTTGAAAAGGAAATATACTGGGTCCCTTCGGGAACCTGATCTTGAGAACGGTACTCATCTTCAAATGGAAGATAGACAAGCTCTTCAAACGGAATAATAGTCATCCCGATTTCACTGCTGTATTCTTGGGTCAATCGCTGAGCCGCGTCTCTTGGGTAAAAATGGCTTCCTCCGGCATCTATTCCGGGGCTGGCATGATCACGTCCTATGATAAAATGGGTGCAGCCGTAATTTTTTGCAATGATTGTGTGTAAAAGCGCATCTTTGGGGCCGGATAAACGCATGGAGAGTGGCAGCAAATTCAGTATCAAAGAGTCAGGCGGGTAGTGTCGAGTCACCGCCCGATAGCATCTAACCCGGGTATAGTGGTCAAAATCGCCGGGTTTTGTCATACCCGTTACCGGCAAAATGAGGAGATTGGCCCTGGCTTGCCGCATGGCCGCCACCGTCATTTCAAACTGAGGACGCTGGATGGGATTTCGAGTCTGAAATCCGACCACCCGCTGCCATCCAAGTTTCCGGTAAGTGTTTCTGATCTCTAATGGAGTCATGCGAAGCTGTTTAAAATCGAAGTGAAGAGGAAGGCTCAACACCTCGATTTTGCCCCCCAGGTAATGATCACCTTCTGTATTAAAAAGATACTCAACTCCCTGATGATTCCTGTCGGTTGTGTTGTAAACTAATTGTGCCTCCTTGTTTGGATCCACAGGCCATATATCTTCAATATGCATAATGGCCAGCAGGAACCCTTCCTGATCCCTTAAGGTAACCGATTGACCGACTTCCAGAACCTTGGCCTGGATATCGGAAATGCCGAGACATACCGGTATGGGCCATAATACATCGTTTTGCAGCCTCATACGGTCAAGCACGGATTCATAGTCCGGCCGGGTCATAAAGCCGTCAAGAGGTGAAAAAGCCCCGGTTGCAAGAAGTTCGAGATCACAAAGCTGCCGGTTGTTTAATGTAATGTCCGGCAAATTCATAGAAATCTCCTTTAAAACGGCGGCTCGCCCTTCATCCACCATAAGATTGACAAGTGAACCGCCGTGAGGTTCAACCTTTGTTGCTCTTTTCATAATAACGCCTCCGAAATTACTAATAAGTAAGTTAGATACTCAACATAACTTTCATCAATGGAAATGTTACCGAAGTCTTTTCTCAGGTGACTAAAGTGTGAAGTGACCTAAAGTGCCTAAAGTTGAGGTAGCGCTAACGCGCTGTCATTAAAATATAATCGGCTGAAAAATTCCTTAACTTTAGTTCACTTTAGCTCACTTGTAACTTTTTATGTTTTAATATCAAAGTCAACATATCAGTAAAAATGTCGAGCAGAACCTGTACTCCTCAGTAACTCTGAGAATCAGCAGGTATAATCAGTCTGAAATCTTAATAACAGAGTTTGCTACTTTGGCTTTCCCATGTCTGACCGTGATGAGGACATCCTGCAAGTCTTCAAAGGGAAAGATCCTCCTTTCCGGTTTTATCTTGAGCCGGTCAGCAATTTCAAGAAATTCATCCGCCTCGGATTTTTTCAGGTTATACAGTGTTTCTATGGTACGGCCCCACAGATTTTCAGTGTAATTTTCAATGACAATAGGAGATGAGCTTACCGGTGCAAGAACCACTGTTCCTCCCTTCTCCACCTGAGACAGCACGGGTTCGACCAGGTTGCCTGCAGGAGGAAACACAATCGCTGAACCGAGCGTGCAGGGCATCTGTTCTTTTGCTGTATCTGCAGCCCAGTCGGCACCTTGGTTTATTGCATCTTCAATATTCTTTGGAGATCTTGTGCTGACATATACCTCTATATCCATGGATTTTGCCACCTTAAGAACACAGAAAGCTGTGGGCCCGAATCCGTAAAGACCCAGCTTGCTTCCCTTCCGAGCTTTTGTAAGTTTGAACGCCGCATATCCTGCAATACCCGGGCACATCAGTGGTGCAATATCGGAAGGTTCTAACCGAATATCGTTTAAGGGCAGCGCAACATTTTCTAAAACCGTTATATATTCCGCGTACCCGCCATCCTCATCCCATCCTGTAGATTTGATGTCGGGACAATAGTTTTCCTTACCCGACAGGCAGTATTTACATTTTCCACAGGTTCTGTTTAACCAGCTTACACCTGCCTTATCGCCGACTTTGAATTGTTTCACATTGTTACCGACGTCGTCAACAATTCCCACAATCTCGTGACCTAAAATTAAGGGGGTTTTTCTCAAGGAGAGGTCCCCTTCGGCGATATGAATATCTGTCCTGCATACACCGCAAACCAGGATTTTAATGCGTATTTCACCGTCTTTTGCATGAGGTGTAGGAACTTCCGTCAATTTTAAAGGTCTTTCATTGATTTTTGCCTGCTTTTCAAGAATCCACGCCTTCATTTTTTTCCTCCTATATAACCCGAGCGCCCTGGTAAACATCTTTCAAGATTTCCTCAAGACCTTCCCGATCCATTTTCATGGCAAGTGGCAGATAATCCAGTATATCCTGAGCCGTAATTCCATCTTCACCCAAATCTTTTGCCGCAAGGTCTCCGGAAAGCCCATGTATAAACACCCCTTTTCTAGCCGCATCTTCAATGGACAAGCCAAGACCATACATGGCGGCGATGGTTCCCGTCAGGACATCACCCGATCCTGCAGAAGCCATCCCGGGATTACCACTCATGTTGATATAAACCTTCTCATCGGGATAGCCAATCAGTGAATGAGCCCCCTTTAAAACAATTATTGAATTCAACTCCTTTGAAGTACTCTGCAGAATATCTATTTTATTTTTATCAATATCACGAACACTCATTTTTGTAATTCTGGACATCTCGCCCAGGTGAGGGGTTATTATGGTCGGCTTCTTTCTCCCTTTTATCGCATCCAAATCTTTTGAAATGGCGGTAATCCCATCACCATCGATAAGCACGGGCTTTTCTATTTTCTTTGCCAGTTCTCTTATCAGTTGTTGTGTTTCTTCATTTAATGATAAGCCGGGACCGATAACCACCATATCCATCTTTTCAGAAAGATCTAATAAAGCATCGCTATTCTCTAAAGAGATGCTCCCCGAGTCTGTTTCTTTTTGCGGGATAAATACGATCTCACTTCCCTTATTGGCAATAAAAGGGGTCACGGAAACCGGTGCAGCAAGGCGGGAGTACCCTCCCCCTGCCTTCAGAAACGAAAGGGCGGAATAGTAGGGTGCGCCAAAGTAGCTTGAAGCCCCGGCAATGAAAAGAACCTCACCGAAATCTCCCTTATGGGCAATTTTGTTTTTTGGAGGAAGTTTAATGTCATCGTTGATTACAACTTTTATTGAATCTTTATTGTAAAGGGACGGAGGAAAAGAGATGTGTGAAACATACAATTTTCCACAATGTTCATAACCGGGAAAAAGCATATTTCCGATCTTGGGAAGGCCAAAAGTTACGGTAAAGTCTGCCGTAACTGAGACACCCATAATTTCCCCTGTATCGCCATTAATACCCGAGGGTATGTCAACACTGAAAACCTTTTTTCTGCTTTTGTTTATCAACAGGATAACATCTCTATAGATACCTTCCACATTTCTCGTTAAGCCCGTTCCAAAGATTGCGTCAACGATTGCATCACAATGCAGGATATCACTCTTTATCGTATCAATCGATTCTATGTGCCGAATCTCAATCTGTAACCCGGATATAATATCAAAATTCTTTTTTGCCGCACCTTTAAATTTATTCACATCACCCAGAATGAAGACCTTTACATTTCCCCCACTTGAGTGGATTTTCCTTGCAACAACAAATCCATCCCCTCCGTTGTTACCGATACCGCAAATAATAACAAATTTTTTATGCGTTACGCCAAACTTATCCATTATAACAAAATACGAGGCCTCCCCCGCATTTTCCATTAAAATCTCTTCCGGTATAGCAAGTTTCTCTATAGCGTATCGATCCAAGGACCTCATCTGCGTTACACTGCTTACTTTCATTTTTCACTCCTCCGGTTTAGATGATTACCTGAATTATTTTATTACCACTTACCCGTTTTCACTTTGACCATAAGGGCTATATCCCTTAATTTCCACCTGGATTCGCTCCGGTGGAAAGCCTTGATCCAGCAGGGCAACTACTTTTCGCAAATCCTTTGCCATCCGAAGGATTCCGGCATAAGACAAAACCATATGGCTGGGGGCCAAAGAGAGACTTTGATAGTGGGTAAGGATCAAACTCGCGCCTTGCTCCAAAAGAGCCACTGCTTTTTTATAGGACCCCAGTCTGGCAATTACGCTGGCTTTGTTCGTTATGAGACCGACTCGGATCTCGATTTCTAATTCGTCAACCTGATGCGCAAGCCCCTTGTTTAAATAGTCAAGGGCTTTTTTCAGCGATCCTTGTTGGGCATGGACGTATCCCAAATTTCGACAGATCCAGGCAATTTCATGGGCTAACTCCCGCTGCTCCGCATACTCCAGTGCACGGTGGAAGTAATGGAAAACCTGAATGA
>JAFDHQ010000220.1 GCA_019308685.1 Deltaproteobacteria bacterium | reverse complement strand
CAGGGGGTCACCGGATTTCATCTTCAATGTATCGGAATACCTGACTCTTTCGTTGAACACGGTCCCCAGAAAATTCTCAGGTCCAAATACGGCATCGATGCTTCGACCATCGTCGACACAGCCAAACGTCTGGTCATCGAACACTGAAAAGCCACGATTCAATGTTTCCATCATCCCAATTGTGACCTGCCCCCTCGTGCCTTTGGCCGCCTCGCCTTGGCCATTCGACATAGGCTGCGTTTCAGACCAATGCCTGACGAGCTTGCAATGGTTGACGGGACAAACCGAACTTACTTGAGCGTAATGTCAGTTAAAAAAACAAGACTTGACTTGATAATGGTAGAAAAAGGTCTGGTACAAACCCGGCAACGTGCCCGTGCGCTTATTATGGCCGGAAAAGTTCTGGTTAATAACCGTCTGGTAGACAAGCCCGGTTCAATGATTTACAGAAACGACCCTGTCATTCTTAAAGAAAAAGACATCCCCTATGTTAGCAGAGGCGGCCTTAAGCTGGAAAAGGCGATTCAGATGCTTAATATGGATATAACCGGGGCTGTCTGTATGGATGTGGGGGCATCTACAGGAGGATTTACCGATTGTCTTCTGAAACATGGTGCAAGCCGCGTTTTTGCTGTGGATGTCGGTTATGGACAGCTTGCCTGGAAACTGGTTCAAGATTCTCGTGTTGTTGTTATAGATCGAACAAATATCCGGTATATGTCTTCTGATACCCTTCAGGAACCTGTAGATCTCATCACCATAGATGTCTCTTTTATTTCTCTTAAAATCGTTGTTCCTGCGGTAATTAAGTTCATGAAAAAAGATGCGAGGATCGTGGCTTTGATAAAACCACAGTTTGAAGTGGGTAAAAGAAGCGTCGGCAAAGGCGGCGTGGTGCGAAACCCTGTTCTGCATGCTGAGGTTATTAAAAGTCTATCGGATTTTTTTACAAAAACAGGTCTTTTGCGCGAGTTCGTTATCCCGTCACCCATACTGGGACCCAAGGGAAACAAAGAATTTTTTATTTCTTTAAAATTTGCAACTTGAGCTTGATTTTTTTTTGATGAACGTGTAAAAATTATAGTTTTAGTTTCTAAGTTCTGGGATTTGCTCTTTTTAGGCATTTTCTATAATACTAACCCCTTCCAGAGGCAAACCAAAGCTTGGTCTTAAAGGGCAGGATTTGCAAAACGTTTTAATAATTTTACCGGAGAGTGTAACATCTCAATAAATCATGGATTCGAATCAATATGATTACTTCATACACCAGACCTTATTGAGAAGTTACCAGAGAGGAGCTTAAATGATTGATAATGTTGATACATTAAGGAACATTGCTTTTGTGGCCCATGGAGGTGCGGGCAAAACTTCTTTGGCCGAGGTAATGCTTTTTAATACAGGCGTCACCAATAGACTGGGGTGCGTGGATGATGAAAATACCATCATGGATTTTGAGCCTGAAGAGCTCAAGCGCCACATCAGTATAAGTAGCGGATTCCATCAATTCACTTGGAAAAAACATACGGTCAGTCTCATTGATACCCCCGGTGACCAAAATTTCTTTTCGGACACAAAACTTTGCATGCAGGCCGGCGACGGTGTTGTTGTGGTGATAGATGCCGTAGATGGCGTAAAAGTTCAAACCGAGCAGGCTTGGGATTTCATAGATGAATTCAACCTGCCTTCAGTTATTTTTATTAATAAACTCGACAGGGAACGGTCGGATTTTTTACGTACATTTAAAGATGCGGTAGAATGTTTTAAGCCAAAGCCCATTATTACTCAACTTCCCATAGGCTCCGAAGCGGAATTTAAAGGCGTTGTTGACCTTATCCGTATGAAAGCGTTCACATATGACAGCAAAGGTAAAGCAACTAAAATTGACATTCCTCAAGATATGCAGGATCAGGTGGAAGAAGAGAGAGAATCTCTTGTGGAAAATGTTATAGAGTCTGATGACAAACTCCTGGAACGGTACCTGGAAGGAGAGTCCTTGTCGGATGATGAAATAATAAATGCATTACGGAAAGGCACATTAACGCGAACATTCGTGCCGGTTCTTTGTGGGTCGGCCACAAAAAATATCGGCATCGATCTTTTACAGGATTTTTTTGTCAACTGCATGCCGTCACCCCTTGATCGTGATCCATGGATTGCTTTGGATGCCGCCGGTGACACTGAAATTGAATGTAAGGCTGATCCGAATTCACCTTTTTCGGGATTTGTGTTTAAAACAGTTGCCGATCCATTTGCCGGTCGTCTTTCAATATTCAGGGTGGTTTCAGGAACACTGGGGGCTGATGGAACTTTCTATAACGTTAATAAGAATAAAAATGAAAGGTATAATCAGCTGTTAAGACTTGCCGGTAAAGAACAGAAACAAATAAACGAAGCCGGGCCGGGTTCCATTGTGGCGGTAGCTAAATTAAAAGAAACGACCACAGGAGACACCCTTTGCAATGAAGCTCTCAAGGTAAAATTTAAATGTGCAGAGCCACTTCCCGACTTGATTTCTTTTGCTCTTGAGCCCAAATCAAAGGGTGATGAAGATAAAATATTTTCCTCCTTGTCCAAGCTATTGGAAGAAGATGTTTCGCTAAAGCTGACTCGTAACCCGGAAACCAAACAAATTCTTTTATCCGGCCTGGGTCAAATCCACATTGAGGTTGCCATTGAAAAACTCAAAAGGAAGTTCAACGTTGAGGTCCGGCTGAACACACCTAAAATCCCCTATCGAGAAACCATTACCCGGACAGTTAGAGTTCAAGGAAGACATAAAAAACAAACCGGTGGCCATGGTCAGTTCGGTGATTGCTGGATCCGGTTAGAGCCACTTCCCAGGGGAAAAGGTTTCGAGTTTGCAGATAAAATCGTCGGTGGTGCAATTCCCAAGCAATATATACCTGCTGTTGAAAAAGGCATTATTGAATCATGCCAGAAGGGAGTTCTCGGTGGATTCCCGTGTATCGATTTTAAGGTTACTCTGGATGACGGTTCTTTTCATGCGGTCGATTCGTCTGAAATGGCCTTTAAAATCGCTGGTTCCCTGGCATTTAGAAAAGCGGCGGCAGATGCGGGCCCGGTCCTGCTGGAACCCATCATGAGCATTTCAATCACAACTCCGGACGAATACATGGGAGATATCATGGGAGATCTTAACAGCAGACGCGGCAGGGTCCTGGGAATGGACAGCAAAGGTAAAAATCAGGTTATTAATGCACATGTGCCTATGGCCGAATTCCTGACCTATGCACCGGAACTCAGGTCAATTACCGGAGGTCGCGGCATATTTACCATGGAATTTTCACATTTACCATGGAATTTTCACATTATGATGAAGTTCCCGCCCAGATCTCACAAAAACTTCTTGAGGAAATAAACAAAGACAAAGAATAGCCACAACAAAAGTTAAAAGTGACTAAATTGACCTAAAGTGACTAAAGTTTTTCCCGTTAAATACCCTGTCTTTTCTTAACGTTAGCTCACTTTAGCTCACTTCAAACTTTAGCTCACTTTTACTTCGAAAACACCATACCTACCTCGAAATCGATAAAAAATTGTCGATTGAGCTATGAATAGCTCTCACCTCCCCCCGGCCATACATTTTTTGCAAGGAGCATACCCAGCCCAAAATGCATCCCGTATGCGAAAAAAAATAATTTTATTCTCTCTGGAAATCTTTTTTCCAAATGGACATGTGGTATAATGAAACCGTTTTGATCTTCTATTTCCCCAATACCTCCCC
>JAFDHQ010000219.1 GCA_019308685.1 Deltaproteobacteria bacterium | reverse complement strand
ATTGCCCTGGGCATAAACGCAAGTATCTCTTATTTAAAAGCCGCTGCCAGCGGAACATTGATAGCTGAAGCAAAAGAAGTTTCGCTTAATCCGAAACTTGCCACATATGAAGTCTGTGTGACGGACGAAACAGATGATATCATCGCTATTTTTCTGGGAACCGTCTACAGAAAAAAAGATAAGATATAGGTAACTCGTTTAGCTTTTATTTTCACGACTACAGACATCTTGATGAAATTAGAGACAAAACACCAAACCTTCTTTTTATAAAATACTTGGCCAATATACAGTTGACATGGCTTTAGCTGGTGGCACGATTCCCGATTCGAAAGCAAATGAATTGAAAAAAGTGATTTTGCCCTGATAATTGATTATTAGCAACTTATTGTTGTCGATTTGTGTCCTTGTCAGAATGTTTTGTTTTTAAAAAGGAGACTTAAATGCCTTTCATTGATATAACTGACTTAAAGATTTACTACGAAGTTCACGGAGACGGTGATCCGGTTGTCCTACTCCACCATGGCCTGGGTTGCACAAAGATGTGGGAAAAAATCTGCCCGGCTCTGGTGGAAAACGGCTATCGGGTTATTATGTATGACAGGCGGGGGTATGGGAGATCGGAAAGAGGGAAAGATTTTAAAGAGTTTTATGTAAGTGATAGATTTCGTTCCGAGAGCGTAAATGACTTGAACCAATTGATGGATTTCCTCCAGGTCAGTTTTTTTCACCTTATAGGTCAGTGTGAAGGGGGAGTCATTGCAATAGACTATGCTGTCAAATTTTCGGATCGGGTGCGAACGATCATTACCTCAAGTACGCAATGCTACAGCAAAGTTCCCATGACTGAATTTAATAGAATTAAAAATATAAAGTGTTTTCATGAATTGGAATCCGGCCTGAAACAAAAATTATTTGACTGGCATGGAAAAGATCGTGCCGAGACATTCTACAATAATCAGTTTAGAAAGAACGGCGGTGCCTATGGTAAGGATATTTTTGACCTGCGTGGGTTATTGCCACAGGTTATCTGCCCTGTGTTGGTGCTTTATCCGGACAGGGGTTTTTTCTTTGACGTGGATCAGGGTGTGGCTTTCTATCAACATCTTTCCTATGGGGAGCTGGCCGTACTCCCAAAATGCGGACACAGTACTTATGAACACAAACCAGAGGAATATATCCATCATGTCGTCAATTTCTTTAAAAGGCATCAAAATTAGTTATGGTAAATGAGTTTTCAGGTTTTATTTCCATGTTCTGGGTGATATTTTCTTTTTCTTTTCTTGTTGCCTTAACCGGCGCCATGGCACCCGGTCCATTGCTTACCTATACAATTATTAAATCCGCTAAAACAAACAAGCGTGGCTATTTGATTGGTCTCTGGGTTATCATCGGTCATTCCATGCTTGAAATGGGGATAATCATATTTTTACTTTTAGGATTTTCCTTTGTTTTAAAAAACATCATTGTGGTGCGTGTGATCGGAGTCGTTGGAGGCATAATACTGACCTATTTTGGAGGAAGCATTATAAGGGATGTATATGTCGGAAAAATCTCCACTACTTTTCTAAATTCATCCGGCGAGCAATCTCAGGATGCTTCTCCAGCGAAAAACAAGGGGATGGAAAATCCTGTCATCGGCGGAATTATGGTGTCAATGTCCAATCCCTACTGGTGGATTTGGTGGGCCACCATCGGCCTGGCTTTTATAGTTCAATTTGATATATCGTTCACCCAGTGGCCCAGACTTATTGCTTTTTTCCTGGGGCATGAAGCCGGAGATCTTTTTTGGTACCTTATCGTTTCAATATTTGCTTTTTTTGGGCTTCGGCATTTGAACAGGAAGGTTTATTATGGGATACTATTACTTTGCGGGATTTTCATGATTCTGTTCGGCATATACATGGGTATTTCTCCTTTTTTTCAGAAGACTCTGTAAAGGTAGAATTGCTGGGCGTGGTTCTATCTCCAGTTTGAAAAAAATGCTGCTTGTGAACTCATACCCGGCATAGCAAAACTGAAGATTTGTGGAACTGCTTTACTCCGGCTTTTTTTATAACATTAACAAATCGGTATGCTTTATTTCAATTTTTCCAAGCTAAAATGGGCAAAAAATCTGGGTCAGGAATGCTGGTATTTTTACTTGCTTATTGTTCTCTGAAAACGACGCTCAATTTCTCGGTTTACCCTTTCCAGGACTTCCCAAACTTCTTTAGCCTCCGGTGCAAGATGCCATTCTTCTGATTTTGTCGCATAATTTTCGCCCTCACCCACAAATTGATAGAAATGCACTTCGCAGCCGCGATACTCCTGGTTGTCACCGTTCCACCGGGTGAAATTTCCGGGGAATATACCGGCGATTTTCCATCCGTCGTTAATGCACCAGTTCTGGGTAATGTCATGCCATGTTTCACAAAAGGTGGTAAAGTATTCTGCCCCGGATTTTAGCGCGATTTTCCTCGTCACTCGGCGCAATTCATCGGTAATCCCTCGTATCCGGAAATCCGGATGGGTGCAGGCAAAGGAAAACTCCACCTGAAGGTTTTTTTCAAATTTGGTAAGCACCGTTGCCGAAACCACACGGTTCGTCGCCAGTTCCACGACCACCGGCATACAATAGACCTTGGTCTTTGAATCTTCTTCCCAGGATTCCTCTATCGCGATCAGCCCTTCATACTGATCCGGGTCGAGCATGAACTGGTGCGGAGAACCATAGATTTCCGGATAAGCGGAACGCCACAATTCTGCTGCAGATGCTATTAGTTCCCGCCGCAAAGTTTTCACTTGAAACCTGCCGTCCAGGAAAGGCTCGGATTCGATTTTTGTCCAGACAACACGCTTTTCTCGAATCGGCCTTGTTTCACAGGTGGTTGCCATTTGTCGATAGGGTTTATAGCCTTCCATGTTGATTTCCATATGCCTTTCTACTTTATTCTAACAACATTTATGAAATTCAGGTGATTTTATAATTCTGATAAGCACTTCATTTTCAAAGTTTAAATAGTCCTGTAGATCTTTCAAAGAATATCTCAGGAGTCGTTTGACCCCTTGCAAAGCGCTTGATGGTTTTCGGGCAAATCTCCGTGCCCTGTCCAAAGAAATTTCTTCAAGCTTTTCTAAAGGTACAACTTCATTTACAATGCCCAGTTTCAGTGCCTCTTGAGCAGACATGTCTTCGTCAGAGAGCATTATTTCATATGCCGTGGTTCTCCCCAACATTTTTGAAAGAAAAAAGCCACTACCGCCTTTGGGCACCAGCCCCAGCTCGATACATGGATTTTGAAAAACGGTGTCGCATGCAAGGCTTACGTTCATAAAAAGAGGAATCACTCTGCCGCCGTCTGCATGGACAACGATTTTATTTAGATTCACAATTTTTAGAATAAACTGATTGATAGAATTGTAGAGTTTTTCCGTGGCGTATTCCCCTAGCTTGGATTCATACACCTTGCGATAAAATTCCATATATTCTTCACAACCGGTCTTCTGCGGTGAATTAATGATAACAACAACTTTGATATCCACTTGACTTGAGATACGTCCTATAAAATTAAACAAGGTATCTTTGGTGTCCAAATCTGTCGCACGAACAAGGAGATTTTCTTTGAATCTTAGAAGGATGATATC
>JAFDHQ010000218.1 GCA_019308685.1 Deltaproteobacteria bacterium | reverse complement strand
TAAAAAAAGCCTCCGTAAAGAGGCTTATTTATTTCGATAATCTTAATCTGTTTGTCAACGCATTCTAAAAATTCATTGCCGCAACCTTCTCTTCATTCTAAAAATCTACACCCTCCTTTAGAGGCGATTATTTTGTATGGATCGGCAAAGAAGCTGTTTAAGAAATTTGGGAATAGTAACAAAATCCCAACCTCCACCCTTCCCACAAACACAACCTTCCCAATAGCCTCACTTTGTTCAGAAGCAAAACATAAAATCGTTGTGGCATATGGTGTGATCCGAGGATGTGGGACAAGGGGGGTGGTGTGGTGGCTATTACTGTTTCATTATTCTTACGATACGCACTTTTACCACCGGGGAGAAAATTTCCGTACGTACGGAAACCTTATCTTGTATCTCATGAGATACACTTTCAGAAGGGTCAACTTGTTTTTGGCCAGCGCTGGCCAAAATTCTTACACAGGGCATAAATTTGACATCAGGACTAATGCCTGATAATGTTGCGATCACTTAATCATATCTTAACCTATTGACATCACGTAAATTTTCATGTACTGGCAAGTGATCAAAGGTTTTGACAAGTCCGATTTTCCTGAGGTATCTCAATGTACCCCAAAAATTGCCAGGTCAGAAGTACAAATGGATATCCTAAAAACTATCTCAACTTGATATTTACAGTGCGAATTTGATCTCTATCAACTTTAATGGGTTTCATGTCACGGTAACATGTTGTTTCTGAAGATAGGGTCAAACCACTACCTATAGTTTACACCTTGTTTATTTCGGTTGAAAACTATGGGTTAAATCCCACACTTTTCTCCACTATTCCATAATAAACATGGGTTTTTTAGATAAATTTAAAAAAATGTTTGACACATGTTTGCCTGTGTTATATATTCTATTTTTTGCATATAGGAGGTAGCATGAAGACATTTGTCAAAGTTATGAAAGCCCTTTCAGACCCCAATCGGGTTAAAATTGTAAAATTGCTCCAGCAAAAAGTTATGTGCGTTTGTGAACTTCAGAGTGCTTTAGGCATTTCCCAGCCAAGTGTTTCAAAACATTTGAAAATACTTGAAGAGGCCGGATTGGTCAATTTTCATAAAGACGGCCTATGGGTCAATTATTATCTTGCCGATGGTCGTCACAGCGCTTATGCCGCCAGTTTACTGGAAAACATGAAACACTGGCTGAACAACGACCCCCTGGTGGCCGAACTGGTAAAAAAAGCGCCGTTGTTAAACCGTGAAGAATTGACCGGGTAATTTCTTTTTACATTAATGAATAACTATATCTACATATATTTATTTAATTGATTTAAAACACCTGATTTCATTTCAGGCGAATGCATCATTGATAAGGAGAATGAACGATGGGTAACGCAACCATAGCCAAAAAAATACCGGCTGCGGTGAAAGAATCTGAAGAAATTGAAAAAGAAGTCGAACCGAGTCTCATCGACTGGAAGATCATTTGGAAACCGCTGAGCATTATCGTGGGTGTTTTTATTGTCTTTTTCTGGCTCCCTGTTGGCAACAGCCGTTTCAACGGTGCCATCATCGAGTCCCTTGCCCTTGCAAAATGGTATGCGCAAGAGCACGTAATTCTCTGCCTGGTTCCGGCCTTTTTCATTGCTGGCGCCATTGCCAGTTTCGTGTCCCAGGCTGCGGTTATGAAATACCTGGGCGCCGGCGCCAAAAAGGTGTTGGCCTACGGTGTCGCATCCGTATCCGGCTCCATCCTGGCGGTCTGTTCCTGTACGGTCTTGCCCCTTTTTGCCGGCATCTGGAAACGGGGCGCCGGTCTGGGGCCGGCTATTGCCTTTCTGTATTCGGGTCCGGCCATCAATATACTGGCTATTGTTTTGACGGCTCGAATTCTCGGGCTTCCCATCGGTATCGCTCGAGCGGTAGGCGCAATCATCTTTAGCGTCGTCATCGGGCTGATCATGCATTTTCTTTTTAGAAAAGAAGAAGCCAAAGCCCAGGCAGCATTGCATATGCCCGAACCTGAAGTGGAACGTCCTTTGTGGCAGAATGTCATCTATTTTGCGACCATGGTGCTTATTCTTATTTCTGCCACCTGGGGTAAACCAGGCGAACCCACCGGCTTGTGGCATGCCATTTACAGTATCAAGTGGATGATGACCGGTTTTTTTGCGGTAATCCTTGGCGTACTTCTCGTCATCTGGTTCAAAGTTAAAGCCTATAAAGTCGGGCTGGCCGGCACGTCAGTTTTGGTTCTGGCACTTTTATTTCCCCATGAACCCCTGGTTGCCTTTTCCGCAGGCATCATCGGGCTGGTGTGGATGATCACCACCACCCGGGGAGAGACCGAAAACTGGTTTCTTTCTTCCTGGGATTTTACCAAGCAGATCATGCCGCTGCTTTTTGCAGGGGTATTGGTAGCAGGACTTCTTTTAGGGCGACCCGGCTCTGAAGGGCTTATCTCTTCAAAATGGGTGAGCAGCCTGGTGGGCGGGAACTCCTTGTGGGCAAACCTGTTTGCCTCGGTTTCCGGCGCATTCATGTACTTTGCCACATTGACGGAGGTGCCGATTCTACAGGGGCTCCTTGGTTCGGGCATGGGCCAAGGACCGGCTCTTGCGCTGCTCCTTGCCGGCCCTGCGCTGAGTCTGCCGAATATGCTGGTGATCCGAAGCGTGATGGGCACCAAGAAGACGGTTGCTTACATCACCTTGGTCGTCATCATGGCCACCATCAGCGGGATGATCTTTGGTCATTTTTTTTGATAAAAGCCGACCCATTCAGCCAGGCAGACACTAAGGATTATTATGAATTATATTATAGCCTTTTGTGTGGCCTGGCTATTTAGCTCTAAAAAGAAAAGATTATGACAGAGGACAAGATAACACGGATTAATGTGGGGGGCCAACCCACCGGTATCATCGGTTTACAACCGATTCTGGAGGAAGTTGCAAAAGAGTTTAAACAAAACACTGACGATGAAATCAAAAATGAACTTTTAAAACGGTTGTCCAAAAAAAACTATATCAGCAGTGGAATAAAAGATTCTTACAGCCAGGCTTTTTTAAGAGAGTATAAAAAATTTGTTGGAGAACCTTTTGAAGATCAAGATTCCTGCAGATTGGAAATAAAAGTTTTGGGAGCGGGCTGTCCGCGTTGTGAAAAACTTGAGCAGGATCTCATGGCATTGATGGCCGAACTAAATATTGCCGCCGGACTTGAACATGTTCGCGATCCGATAGAAATTGCAAATTACGGTGCTATCGGATCTCCCGCTTTGATCATCGATGGCAGCGTAAAAGCAGTGGGATCCGAAACTCAAAGAATGGCTATTGGAGGCGGCAAAACGTTAAACAATATAAATTCTAAAAATTAAACAAACAACTACTCAACAAGTCATCCATTTAACTATTTGACGAAACCAGAAAGGAGAAAAACATGGAAATTAAAGTTTTAGGGCCCGGTTGCCCAAAATGTAAGCAGGCCGAACAGAATGTAAAGGACGCAGTTGCTGAAACCGGCGTAGATGCCACGATTGAGAAGGTAACCGATGTCATGGAGATTGCCGGTTATGGTGTTTTCGGAACCCCCTCGGTGGTTATCGATGGGGAAGTGAAAAGCGTCGGCAAGATTCCGAGTAAAGAAGAAGTCAAAACCTGGTTTGAAAAATAACAAACAAGATAAAAAAAGGGGGGGAAAATGGCTGAAAAATGTTGCAGCTACGGTTACACCCGCTTCATGCTGTGGATAAGGAGTTAATTTGGTAAAAAAACTACAATCAGGGATTTGTTTTCCACTCTTGGTATGTTTGTCTTTATTCATACCGAATTCAGGAAATGTCCTGGCAGAAGAATTTAAACATCTGCCGGTTAAAGGGATGGTTACCATGATCGATCTGGGGGCTAAAAAGTGCATCCCGTGCAAAATGATGGCGCCGATCATGGAAAAGATGGAAAAAATATACAAAGGGAAAGCGGTCATCGCTTTTATCGACGTTTGGGAGCATCGGGAACCCGTCAACCGGTTCGGTATCCGGGCAATCCCAACGCAGATCTTTTTCGATAAAAACGGCAAAGAGGTCTATCGGCATGCGGGCTTTATGCCTGAAAAAGCTATTGTGGCACAATTAGAGAAGAAGGGGTCAAGTAAATCGTTATGATTGAACCATTCTTTCTAACGGTAAACGAATGGATTGCCGGCAGCTCCACCGCCGCGGTCAGGCGCCTGATGGAAAACAGTACGTGGCAAGGCGCAGGCAACTGGTTTCGCAAAGGCGCAGGTATGATTATCTGTCTTTTAGGAATATATTTTATCATTTATCCATTTGTGGCCAATTCATAGGGAGGTGTATTATGCTGCTTAAAAGCTATAACCTTGAAATATTTAATTCAGAGTGCATGCCCGGAGCAATGTCTGTTCATTGTTTTGCGCACCTGGATCAGGATGTGGGAGAAGCCATCCCATATTTGAATGCCGTCCTTGGAGGGTTTACCTATGTTAAAGATCCTCCCACGGTAACATTCAAATCCCAGGGTAAGCTGATCACCGTTCATCCAAGAAAAATTGCCATCAATGCCCTGAAAGATGAAGCAGAGGCAAAAAAGATCGTGGAGTGGCTTAAACGGGAAATCAACGATGTATGGGATAAGAGAGATACAATAGAACCCAGTTATGAATCGGCACCCCGTCCTTCAATTATGGAAATT
>JAFDHQ010000217.1 GCA_019308685.1 Deltaproteobacteria bacterium | reverse complement strand
TCGCCCATCGTTCCAGCTCCCTTCAGGACCAAAGATGTTATGGTAACGGGCAATGCGCACCTCCATATTGTAATTCCGGTGAAAAGCAAGATACATTCTTTCACTGAATAGCTTCTCCCAGCCGTATTCGCTGTCCGGCTCTGCCGGATAAACGCTGTCTTCCGCACAGTTAAGGTTGTCGGGCTCCATTTGGTTGTACTCCGGATATATACATGCAGATGACGAATAAAAAATCCTCTTTATATTTCGTTTTTGACATGCTTCCAGCATGTTCAGATTAATCATTGCCGGTACATCTATGCAAAAATTTATTCACTTGACAAACATATATTTATGGGATATATTTGGTAATACTATTAATATGACTCAGGAGGTGTGGCTTATGGCTACCCAAAAAGTTGCGATCACTGTCCCACCCCTTTTCCTTAAGCGGGTGGACCAATGGGCAAAGAAAAAAGGTAAATCCAGAAGTCGCTTTATTGTTGAAGAATTGAATAACAGACTAAAAACGCTTGAAGATGAGGAGATCACAAAATTATATAATGAAGTTTGCGCTGATAGAGACTCTTCAGATTACGACAATGCCCTTGCCGAGGAAATGCTTGGCATAAGCTCAGTACAAGAAGAGGAGGAAAAATGGTAATATGTCAAGGCGATGTTTTTTGGACAAGCCTTTCCCCGTCTTCAGGATCTGAGCCGGCATATAAAAGACCCGTGGTAATCGTTCAAAGGGATTCCATTAATCGAAGCAAATTTCGTACGGTTGTGATTGTTCCCCTCACAAAACAGACAAAACATGCCATTCTTCCGGGAAATGTTCTTCTCCAGAAAGGTGAAGCAAACCTCCCCAGGCCAAGTCTGGCAAGGGGAACTCACGTTATGGTAATTGACAAAAATCGGTTGATTGAAAAAATCGGCGCCCTCTCCCAGAAAAGAATAAAGGAAATTATCGACAATATAATCTGGGGCATGGGAGAAGACACTAATCGAGATATCACTCCGGTGGGGTGAAGATTTTTATCCAAAAAAACTCAACGCTGAAATGGTCCGCAGATTTCGCCCCGGAGAAATCGGCTGCGCATTTCACAGGGCAGGCGCAGATTTCACAGATCGTGAGAGCAAAAATCATTCCGGGAGGAGGTGATTTGCCAGAAGCAGGTAAAATCGGGCTTCATTAAAAAGTGCTAATTTTCAAATAGCACTTGGATACCCTATTCAATGTCTAATGGACCTGAGTGTATCTGTGGTTATTTCTTTATTTTGTCACAAATTATAGATAATACATCTTCAATAGATGTTTCTGTGGATTCAAAAACATCATCCCCGATGTGTTTATGATGCGGATGTGTAGATATGTCAACCCAGTGATCAGCGTTATCCCAACGACAAATCAAATTCCCTAAACTGTCTGACCAATGATATGAATATTTTCTCTCTTTATTTTCAAAAAGATATTCTTTTATATATAGATTTGAGGAATCTGTGAAAACTACTTGTGCTTTGAACCTGAACGATTCTCCTTCTTGCTCATATAGTAATACATGAAAGGATGTTATAAGACGTTTGTACCTGGCAATTAGATCAAGCATATTCCAGTTCCCGTTTTTGCCTGGTAAGCCTGGCCAATGATTCTTTTGCAAATCGCCAGTCTAAGTAGTCGTCCTCTTCTTTGAAAACCTCTTTATTTTTAACCCCTTTGATCTTGTCTTGAAAGCCTTCAAAATTCATACGATATTTAACTTCGAAACGCTTGATCTCTGCCTCATATTTTTCCATTTTTGCCATCATCATGATCAAAGCCTGATTTTTCACAAATGACTTTAGATCCTTAAAACCCAACTGTGTAATGATGGGTTCATATTTTTCAATGAACCCTGAATCTATAGAAGTTCCCATAATTATTTCCTTCCTTATGTTTTTTGTGTTCCACGAAAATCTTTTTTCCGGTTGATATACCTTATTCAAGCCATGGTTAAAAAATTGTTAAGCAGCCTTTATTCTCTTATCAATGGGTTCTATAACATCCTTTAATATATTAGATGCATTAAACAGCTCTATACCAATCAACTTGCCTGAACTGTCAAGCTCAACATTTACACCAGGACTAAGTTCAACAACTTCCTCTTCTTTTCCTTCTTTGGCAATATAAAGTATATCTTCTTCATCGTCATATACCACTTTAAAATCTTTCATTATATTTTCCTCCATCTCCCACTCTTTATTCTATTTTCCTTTTGTCCCTTTTTCAAGGGATGTATTGTTAAAAGTTTAAGTCTTTGTCCTTCCACAGAATAAGCCACCATTACTTCTTTAATCTTATTGTTAATTTCGGTTTTCATAGTGGCTATACGGTGTCCTGTCTCATTATCATAATAGTTTTCTTTAGTCTCTTCAATAATTCTTTTTGGCAAATCATATTCTATTTGCCTTAATCGGAGTCTATTTTCAATATGCCGTGAATATATTATCTGCATATATATTTTTTCATCCTTCATTGTTATTTAATCTGCGTCAATCTGTTTACCCTGTGAAATGCGCAGCCGATTTCTCCGGGGCGTAATCCCTGCCCCGTGGAATCTGAAAGCTATTCCTCTGGGGTGCGAACTAGTAGGCGTTCTTATTGGTCTCCCGCCCAAAAAGCATCAGCCAGAGGATTTTCAAATCCAACCAGAAACTCCCGTTTTCCAGATAAAAAATATCGTGTTCAACACGCTTTGTAACGTATCGGCTCAGTTATATATTTAATGCCTGAACGAAAACTGTCTTTTTCGCCAATATCTGCGTCAGACTCAAATTTTAACCCGCCACCGAACTTTGGCGGGTTAATCCTCGAAATACTCAATGTATGTCTGTGGTTAAATTTTTCGTCTTCCTTGATCTTAACGAAAAATCCTAGTTTTCGTTCGGGCACTATTTAAGCAACAGTCGAAGGCGTCTCCGGCAATCTTGCCAGGGGAACTTCAATAACTTTCTCCTTCTTCCCTTCTATAGCAATCTTTTCCATTGCCCTTGAAACTTCGGCAGAATAATATTTCTCGCCACATTCATTACAGACTTTTGCTGGAACCTCTTCAATCACGAACAACTTGTCCCCCCATCTAAAATCTACTGTAACCTTTTTGTTTTCTAAAATGCCTTTTCTGCAAAAATAGCATGTTTCCATCTTTTTATACCCTCCTGGTGAAAGGATCTTCCCACTTTGGCCATTCCGGAATATATACGGTAATTATTAAAAGATCTTCCTCATGGAAATTCCCACAAAGAATGTGAATCCATCTTAAATCCAATCCTTGCCCTCAATAAGACAGCTTTCTCCTCTTGGATCATCCGGGTATGGTTCTAACTCTCGGCCATTTAAAATTGCGGATACAATATCATCCACCATAATTTTTTCTTTACCTCGTTCAATTTGTGCATGATGCGACAAATAAAAGTGACCTTTCTCTACCCTTTTTCGTGCTAATCCAATGT
>JAFDHQ010000216.1 GCA_019308685.1 Deltaproteobacteria bacterium | reverse complement strand
GTATTATCCGCAATTTGGATTTTCCACACACAAAGGATACCCAACCAAAGCCCATAAAGCGGCGATCAGAAAATACGGTTGCTGCCCCATCCACAGACGAAGCTTCAAGGGGGTTAGGGAGCACCTGTGAAGGGTATTTCAGGAGAAGGTCCATGGTTATTAAATTTACTCCCATTGGAACGGTAACACCGCTGCCCGCAAGTTGCCACGACATTGGAGCGTTTCCCATGTGGAGGGCACGCTGGAAATCTTGCCTGAGTATACCGAGGGTCTTTCGGATATTCGTGCCGGCCAGCGAATCGTGGTGCTGTTCCATTTTCACAAGAGTCCGCCTTTTATACCCCAGTTACTGAAACAGACGCCGCCCAATCGGGATACGGCTCTGGGCGTGTTTAGCATTTGCTCACCCCGACGCCCCAACGCTATCGGCCTTTCGGTACTGGAGGTCATATCAAAGGATGTTAACCGGATTCGGGTTCGGGGTTTGGATATGATCGACGGTACTCCTATTTTGGACATCAAGCCGCACATCGAAGATCAGGACAGCTGTCCAAGCTACCCGGGTCCGCGGCGTGAGGGAACACCCTGATGGAGGATTTTTTTTAAAATCATGTTAAAACTAAGAACCGGAAGACGAATTTACTATAATGTTTTTTCTTATGTGTATGATGCATTTATTCATCTGCATGCGCGTCGAGATGCCGGAGATACGCGGAACTTTCTGGTCGAGATGGCCAATCCGGAGGGGAAATCCAACCCGACGATTCTGGATATCTGCTGCGGCACGGGAGCGGTTATCGTGGCGTTTGCCAATCGCTATCCCGAAGGCGTAACCGTTGGCTGTGATTTTTCACGGGGAATGCTGGATAAAGCGCAAAACAAACAGACATCCGGTAAAATCATCTTGATAGAGGGGGATGCGGCAACCCTCCCCTTTGCTGATGAGAGTTTTGATATCGTTACCTGCTCGCATGCGTTGTATGAACTTAAAAGGCCGACCCGACAGACGGCCTTGCAGGAAATGAAGCGCGTCATTCGCTCCAACGGTTTGGTATTGCTCATGGAACACGAAGTGCCCCATCATCCCCTTGTTAAGATTCTTTTCAATATCAGGATGATGACAATGGGATCTGCTGATGCCATGGAATTTGTTAAAGGGGGATTGGACCCGTTTCGACGGATATTTCCGGACGTTTCACTGTACCATTCCCCAACCGGAAAAAGTAAACTCATTGTATGTCGAAAACACCGTTTTTAAAAAACATGGATGGCAGAGGATCGGATTGAAATGTTGATGTCTTTGCCTTTTTGGAGCTCTAATTTAAAAAGGTTGTTCTTGCTGAGCATCACCCTGAAGATTACGTCACCTGTCCCGGCTGAAACCTCATAGTACGGACCGCGATCTGTGATACCCATTACATTGCCTTGAAACGAATTAACATCATTACCAGAAGCCCAATTTCTACTGATTATAATATCTTCAGGCCGAATGGCGACATAGCGCTTATTCTCTTCGGCCGGTTTGAAATCAACTGATCATGGAGGCTGGGCACTTTGTAATATTTTTCAGCAAGTTGGAGCACCATGTGGAGCGTTTTCCCTGTATGGGGATTCAAATACGTTTGCCCTGTTATCATGGGATAGGGGGTTTGATTTTTTATAATCTTCTGATATGTTCTTTCCGCATTTTCAATTTTGTCATTTTCGAGATGGAAGAATAAAAAAATTAACAAGGAGAGCTTATGAGCGAAGCCATTCAGCAACTCGAATCATTTATTGAAAACTGGACGGAAACACAGGAACAAAACAAAAAAGCATTTGTACGTTTTAGAGATTATATGGCGTCCAAAACCGGGGTAAGTCTGGATTTTATACCCCGAGAGGGGCTCACCTATTCACTTAGAGCAGCCCACGAGAACCAAAAAAATAAACCTTTGTTTGTAATGGTGGACGTGATTGAAGACACCCCCCGGTGGCTGTCGGTATGCTTTTATAACGATATGATTACCGATCCCGATGAAAACGGAGATTTTGTGCCGGACGGTCTTCTGGGTGAGGATGCGTTGTGTTTTGACCTGGAAGAATACAACGAAGAGGGCATCCGATATGTGGAGGCCCGTATGGATGAAGCCTGCAAGAGCGCAGCCCAGGGCTGATAACAGCTCAGAGAAAATACATCTAAGATGTTGATATTAATATATTTGTCATAATATAGATTGGAAGCGGGTGACGCTCAAGGTGGTTCATAAAAACTTTTTACAAGTTATACAATCGCTTCGCGATTCTATATAACGCGGCTTCGCCGCTCTAAAAAAGGAAATTCCTATACTATCAAGTTCATCAAAATTGAAAAGAGATAAACTCGACAGGCTGGATTTTTTTTTAGCAGTATCAAGCGGAGTGTTACTTACCCTTTCCTTTCCAAAGGCCGGTCTCTCATGGCTGGCCTGGGTCGCCCTTGTTCCCTTGCTGGCTGCATTAAGAAACCTCTCCCCTAAAAACGGGTTTTATCTCGGCCTTTGCGCCGGGATTACCCATTACCTCACTCTGGTATACTGGCTGGCATATGCCATGTCAACATACGGCCACCTCCCTTTCTATGCAACCGTGCCGATTCTTTTTCTTTTATCGGCTTATCTGGCGCTTTACGTTGCCGTATTTTCAACTGTCTTAACATGCTTACCCGGTAGGCCCGTATTCCTTTTCTTCTTTATACCTTTGATATGGGTTTCATTAGAATATATACGTTCATTTCTTTTCACCGGTTTCCCATGGGAGTTAATCGGATACACACAGTATAACGTTCTCCATATCATTCAGATTTCAGACATTTTCGGTGTGTATGGTATATCGTTTTGTATTGCCTTGAGCAATGCGGCAATTTTCTTGGTATATCTTAATCTGTCAGGAAAAGACTGGCAAAAAAAAGAGGTTAAAACAGGTCACGCTGCAGGAGCGGTATTTACTTTCGCCTTGATTTTCTGTTTTGTCTGGTTTTATGGAAAATGGCGAATACAATCCATTCAAAAACTGATTTTGGATTCCCCTTCTGTAAAGGTTGCAATTATCCAGGGAAATATCGATCAGGCAACAAAATGGGACCCTGCGTTTCAACGTACCTCCATAGAAAAATATATTCATCTTTCCCTATTGGCAAAAAAACATAAGCCGGATCTTGTGGTATGGCCGGAGACAGCCACGCCTTTCTATTTTTTGCACAATGCTCGATTATCGAAAATGGTTAAAAAGGGTGTTCATGATACCGGGGCAGACTTTCTCATCGGAAGCCCTTCTTTCAATCTCGGGACACACCGTGTTGAATACTATAACAGCGCTTACCTGATCGGTCCGGAGGGAACCGTATATGGCAGGTATGACAAGTCACACCTTGTACCGTTTGGAGAATATGTTCCGTTTAAGAAATGGTTGCCGTTTCTTAACAAAATGGTAGAGGGCGTTGGAGACTTTAACCCAGGCAAAAAAGGGCAAACCATTAAGTGGGGGGATTATCGGTTGGGCGTTCAGATCTGTTATGAAATAATTTTTCCTCATCTTTTCTTTCCAGAGATATGATAAAAAACAATGCATCATTACTGGTTAATATCACCAATGATGCCTGGTATGGGCGATCGAGCGCTCCAAATCAGCATTTTTCCATGACGGTTTTTCGTGCTGTCGAAAACAGAAGGTCAATTATACGTTCCGCTAACACCGGTATCAGCGGGTTTATAGATCCTTGTGGAAGGGTCATCGCCGCCACACCGATTTTTGAGGACGCAGCAATAACCCGGTCCATGCCCATAATTGAGGAAACAACCCTTTATTCTCGCTTTGGAGACCTGTTCACTATGGCATGTCTTGGGCTAACGATGGTTGCCGGATTTTGGGGGTGTTTCATTCGGAAATATTCGAATGAAGCCTAAACAAGAGTTGAAAGATAGAACAAAACGGATTATAATAGAAAAATTGGAAATTACTATAGGAGGGATAAAATGAGCTTAGAACTCAAGGAAAACATTAAGGAGCATTTCCTGAAATTAGAACAATTGAAAGGGTGTCTTTGACCTTGCCGAAAAAGAAAAAAGGCTTGAG
>JAFDHQ010000215.1 GCA_019308685.1 Deltaproteobacteria bacterium | reverse complement strand
AGGAGGATATCCGCCTCTTTGATGCCTGCTTCTTCCAAAACAACCGGGCTGCTTCCGGACCCTTTGAGGACTTGAACATCAATATTATCGGATACATATCGAATGGCAGCCAGGCTATTGTCAACAACCACTACATCTTTATTTTCAATAGCCAGATGGCTTGCAATGTTAAATCCGACCTCACCGGCACCCACTATTATGATTTTCAACTAACGTTGCTCCTTTTATAAAATGGCAACATGATGATTACCACACAACCATACCCCGGCCGTGCTAAACCCACCGCAAAAAAGTTCCCTGTGCTCCGATTTAAATCATTTCCCACTGTAGATCCACATGTTAATTTACCAGTAAAATATTTTATTCAAGCTTCGCTTATTTTAGGTCTAGCTTGCGGCAGATTTCAATGGATTTGGGATCGCCTATGGATACAATTTCTTCACCCAATCGATAAACGCTGTTTCGCCGGCCGGGCGCAAGCCCCATTCCTCCCCTGCACATAGAAAGGTTTCGGCCATTGATTGTCCGTATCCTCTTGAACATGCCAGCAAAATTCCGTGGTCGATTTCAGTCTGACCCAGAACCACGACCTGACAGGGCACACTGGCAACCGGTCCTTGAAGTAAAAATGGCGGCTCGTTTTTCATGCAATCCACATCAAGAGATGTAATCTTTTCCTGCATTTTGATTACCCCTTGACCGATAAACGCAAAAAGTGCCGATGCATCCGTTACTTCCGTATAGGCAGGTCCTTGCAGCATTTGCGGATTTTCAACAAAAAGATCCCAAAGAGCGGCCTGGGTTTGATTCATCCGATTGATGAGCCATCCGTCTTTTATCGTCGATTTTCCCGGGGTTTCCGGTATGGGTATGCCGAAGGGTTGCATTTGTACAAGATCTGCATACTGCACATCCCATTTGTTCCGATGGCTCAGATCAATTAAGAACGGACCTTCTGCTTCGTTCTCGTATTCAAGAACCACTTGCCAATGGTTTCGAATTTCCGTTCGGATCGGCCGGGTTTTAAATGTCACCGGTGACCTCCGCTGAATTTGTTCCGTCGGTTTCATCTCATATTCTTAAATTCTTTCCTTCCGGATCATAAAAGGGCGTCGGAACCACTTTGGCGTAAAGACGCCGGTCGCCCGCACCGTCCTCGAAAATTTCAAGCCGCGTACCTTCCTCGGCCAATGGCGACTCCAGCAAGGCCAAGCCGATGGACGCTTTCAGGGTAAAACTGTACCGGGCGGTGCAAACATGTCCGCGAATGGTTTTATCAACGATAAGCGATCCATCTTTTGGAGGAGCGGAAGAGTTCTCCATTTTAAATCCAACAAGTTTCAAACGATCGGTTTGCTGCTCGGTCTGCATGAGGGCAGCAGTGCCGACCATCCTTGTGTCTGTCTTTGCTCTTGCCCAAAGAAATCCCAGTCCCAGATCGTGCAGTGTCGTGCGGATCTCCGATTCCTGACCGATAATTAAATGGCCTTTTTCCAGCCGAAGGACATTCTGGGCTTCCAAACCAAAAGGACGAATATCAAATGCTTCTCCAGCCTCAAGCAGCATATTCCAGACGGTCGGCATGTACGATGCCGGCATGTGCATCTCATAGGAGAGTTCACCGACGAACCCAAGGCGCATGGCACGTACTGGGATGACATCTTCTATATGGAATTCGAGGCAGCCCATAAATGGAAACGCATCATTTGAAATATCGGCACTTGTCAGTTTGCCGAGCACCTTCCGTGCATTGGGTCCGGCAAGGTTGATTACACCTAGAGCATCCGTCAAATTGACTATGTTAAAATCCCACCCGTCATAGCGGGTGTGATAGCGGATCCATTCCGCTGTGGAGCCGCCCCTGCCAGTGGATGTTGTGAAGTAGTAATCGTTCTCGTCCAGCTTCGTAACCACACCGTCATCCAACAGACAGCCGTCATCGTTGCACATGGCCGAATATTTGAGTTTTCCCACAGAAGTATCGGCCATATCGCCGACATACACACGCTGTAAAGCTTTAAGCGCGTTCGGACCGAAAATACGATACTTGCCAAGGGTGCTGCCGTCAAACAACCCCACATTTCGGCGAACATTCAGGATCTCTTCACGGCAGCTCCAGTCACTGGAAAAATAGCGGGGGCGCTTCCATGTACCGACCCGCCGTATCACGGCCCCGGATTTAACCTGCCAATCGTAAACCGGCGTACGCTTGAATAAATCGTGGTTATTCCCGGCGTATGTTGCAATCAATGTCGGGACCAACGGGGAACGAACCGTTGTCGGATCCGGAATAGCGCCATTTTCCCCGCAGTATTCTGAAATCAGCAAGGGCAGGTTATGTCCGGGTATCCCTCCCTGGCCGGCTCCTGTCCCGGCGGCTGTAAAGCGCTTTGACAGTTCAGCCGCATCAAAACCCATGTCACAACCCTGATAGATATTTTTAACCGTTGTATCCTCATCAAAGCAGACGAACCGTTTACGGCCGCTTCCTATTGCCTGAACCCATTTGGTCCCTCTTTTCGGCCCGGATCGTTTATTGCGTTTTTCCTCTGCTTCCCGCAATTTGTTTGAAACGGACGCACCGCAATCTGAGGCGGCTGACAACCCGGCAACCGTCCCCGATGCCTCAATGGCCAAAACATCTTCAAGACCCAGCATGCGTCCGGCTGCATGGACTTTGGAAGGCAGTTGTACGGGTAGAAAAAAACCGGTATGGTCGTCATAGGCCACCTTGGCCTGGGCAAGCATCAACGGTCCAAGGACCGGTGTCAATCCGGCCGAGGCTACCAGCAGATCGCATTCAAAGTCCCGGTTTCTTTTTCCCGTCGTTGTTATTAAAGTCACCCTCCGGACGTGTTTGGCACCATGGGCTTTCGACGCCACCCATCCTTTGAGCAAAGGGACTCTGCGTTCGGCCAGTGCCGCCACCAACCGGGGATCCTGACCATCCAACCGGATATCGGCAACGCATAAAACGCCAAGCCCCAAATTATGAAGATCAATCGCGGCCTCCAAACCCAGATCATGCCCAACGCTGAAAACGATCTGTTTTCCGGGCGATAGCCCATAGGTTCGGGCCAATCGATGGGCACAGCCGACCTGCATCACGCCGGGCCGTTCGTTGTTTTCGAAAATCAAAGGCCGTTCGATACAGCCTGTGGCGACCACTGCTGATTCGGCGCGAATCTCTATGTATCGCTCGTTAAAAACGTCCGTTTCATGGCCGATTTGAAAAGCGCTAATAAGGTTGTTGTGGTCGAAACCGATCACGGAGGCATGCGTCAAAACACGAATATTGGGATGGTTTTCCAGTTTATTTCCAAGTTCCCGAACCCGCTCATTCAGGGAAACGTCTGAAAAAAACGTTGATGCACGATAATCAAAACATCCGCCCAGCCATGGTCGGGCTTCCAGCAAAACAACCCGCAAGCCGGACTCAGCGGCGGCAAGTGCGGCAGATATCCCTGCCGGGCCGCCGCCGATGACGC
>JAFDHQ010000214.1 GCA_019308685.1 Deltaproteobacteria bacterium | reverse complement strand
GATTCTTTTCAAGAGCTATCTTTTTACAGACTTCATACTCCGGCACAATCCGCAGGCCCCCGTTTGCCTCCAAAATACGTTTGACTCGGATTTCTCCGTAGGCGCTATTCATAATAATGGATTCACGGCGAAGCATGCTTCGTTGGGCATCATAATATCTTACGCCCAATGAACTGGTTTCGGATAAAATGCAATCGATCAAAACGTCCTTGCGATTTCTCCGGCACAGAACCTGCACCTTTGTACCGGGTCTGTTTTTCTTCATAAACACCGGGATCCAGCAAACATCCAGGGCACCTTCTTCAAACAGGCGATCCATCAGGAATCCGAATACCTCCGGATTCATATCGTCAATGCTGGTTTCCAACACCACAATGGTATCTTTTTGATGAGGCGATCTTTTGGCGGTTTCATCGCAAGAGTCCGTTCCCGTCATCACCCGCAACAGGTTGGGAATCGATTCAATGTCACGTTTTCCCGCTCCGTAACCGGTCTTTTCGATGATCATATCCGGCATTTCCCCATAGGACTCCGCCAGGGTAACAATGATGGCCGCACCCGTGGGCGTGACGAGTTCATGGGGTATTTTTGTGCCGTAAACCGGTACGCCTTTAAGAATTTCAATGGTCGCGGGCGCCGGCACCGGCAGAGTTCCATGGGCACAGGTCACAAACCCTTTTCCTAAAGGAATACTTGAAGAAAATACCTTTTTAATATTTAAATAATTGATACAAAGTGCTGTTCCTACGATATCAACAATCGCATCGATACCGCCGACTTCATGAAAATGAACGTGATCTCTGGAACATCCGTGAATGTGGGCTTCCGCATCAGCCATCCGTTCAAAGATGTCATGGCTCAACTGTTTTACATTCCGGGGTAAAGGACTGTTCTCTATCAGCGACCGTATTTGAGCATAGTCTCTTGAGGTTTTATCACATTCCACACGGACGTGGGCACTTTTGGCCGTGATTCCATTCCGAGTGACGGTGTCCGCAGACACATCGAAACCGGTCAGTGGAATCCTGTCAAGATTTTCTTTCAGCCATTTCACGGGCACACCCAGGTCTATAAACGCTCCCAGGGTCATATCCCCGCTAATACCAGAAAAACAGTCAAAATATGCAATCATGTTTTTTTCGTTATCTTCGTTAAGATCGTTGTGATCGTTCCCACCTTTTTATCCGCCGTCAGTGTGGCGGACTGATCTTCTTACCCTCTTACCTTCTAACTCTCTACCCCTCACTGCCCCGTGCATGGAGCCTAATGATCTCAAGCAACAGTTCCGTTGCCCGAACCATATCATCCAGCCCCACGGATTCCCGTACCGTATGCATATCCCGCATGCCTGTCCCTAAAACGCCCGTCATAATCCCTTTTTCAAAGAAAATATTGGCATCTGCGCCGCCGCCGCTGGTCTTTGTTACCATTTTCCTTCCTAGATTCTCCGCCGCACTACGGGCAAGCGTTACCACCGGGTGATCCTCGGGAATGCGTGTGCGGGAAAAATCTTTCCGGATGTTAACTTCAAGACCCGGAAGTGCGTGGTCGGTGGTCATCCCTTTATAATTATCCACAACCTCTTGAAAAGACGATACCATGGCATCCGTAATTCGATTTAACTTTTCCTCATCATGGCTCCGCACCTCACCCTTCACCGTTACCCGGTTCGGTACGATATTCGTGGCTGTGCCGCCTTCAATGATACCGATGTTACAGGTTGTTTCATGATCGATGCGTCCGAGTTCAAGCCCTGCAATGGCCTGGCTTGCCAGTGAAATGGCATTGATCCCTTTTTCCGGGGCGGCCCCTGCATGGGCGTCTTTCCCATGGACCTTGAACTCCAGATGATTTGCAGAAGGTGCCCGTGTCACGATCCCTTCCGTGTCCGTAGCATCCAGAGAATAACCGAATTTGGCGGTGATAAGATCAAAATCAAGGTGCTTTGCACCCAGAAGACCGATCTCCTCACAAACGGTAAAAACAAGTTCAAGCGGACCATGCGTCAGGTCATTTTCTTGAATAATTTTTAGGGTTTCTAAAAGAATGGCAATGGCACTTTTGTCGTCCGCTCCTAAGATCGTTGTCCCATCACTGGTAAAAACACCGTCCGAAAGTATGGCGGTCACTCCTTTGCCCGGTTCCACGGTATCCATGTGGGCATTCAAAAGAAGGGGCGGCGCCGGCGTGTTTCCCTTGAATTTTACAATAAGGTTACCCGTATTACCGCCGATCTTATCTCCGGCACCGTCAATCCGTGTTTTTGCGCCCATTGACTCGAGAATCTTTTTAATCTCTCCGGAAATTGCACGCTCCTCTTTTGATATACTGTCAATTTCTGCCAGAAATTTAAACGTTTGCGCCAGTCTGTCTCTGTTTACCATAAGCCGTGTTCTCCATACAAACCCTAAAAAAAGCCCCGCCGGTTAAGCCGGCTGACGAGCTATCCTATTCATAACAAAAGGATTGACAAAAATACAATTGATAATATTATGGGATTTAAAAAAATGGAAGTGCGCAGCTTACTGGTGAGGCTCCCGGACTTCAAATCCGGTGTGGGGCGCTAAAACCGTCCCGGGTGGGTTCGATTCCCATGCACTTCCGCCAAGCATCTACAGAGATTACCCCCCTTAGAGCCTCAATTTGCAAGGTTTCACAGGTTGTCCTAATTAGAAAACCTTTATTGATGTGTGTTTGTAAGAGTTTTTTTAACTTCATCTATTTTCTCTGTGATTTTTGGTCAACAGTTTGGTCAACAAATGCGGGAAACATCTTTTCATCAATCCACTTGGTATATTGGTCCATGGCCCTGGTCAAATCGTCGTCACTTGGCACTATATAATGGATGTCCATACCCTTTAAGCTGTGCCCGAGGATCGTATCCCTGTAAACCTTGCTTATACCCGCAGCAGCCATATTCGTTTTGACCATGCGTCTAATATCATGGAAAGTGATGCCGTTCAATATTTTCCTGCCATATGGGATATTTGCCTTTTTGCAGGTATCTGAAACCTGCTTTTTGAGGCTGTTTTTATTCGATAAAGGTTCACCCTTGTATGTGATAACATGGTCATTGTGTAACGCGCTGGGAAGTTCTTCGAGGGCTGTTTTCACGTGATAATTTATAGGTATGTTCTTGATTTGTTTTTCTTTTACAACCTTCGTGGGCAATCGTATAAAATTTTTATCAATATAATGCCGTTTAAGGGCTTTGATCTCTCCCAGGCGCATGCCGGTATTGTATGCAATTATTAAAACTGCCCTGTAATGTGTGGATGCATGCTTGACAAGCTTCAAATATTGTTCAATTGAAAGGGTGATCTTCCTGACATTAGAGCCTTTTTTAAGTAACCGTTCTGTTTTTCTAAATGCCTTCAGGCACCGATCATCGATATCATCATTATCATATGCTTTGGTGATGGCCCGTGGCATGATGGAGCGAGTACTGAATCCCAGCCAGTTGGACCAATGGTTCAATACGACTGCTAAACAACAATACACCAAAGATCTGATGTTTTCAACGGTCTTTGAC
>JAFDHQ010000213.1 GCA_019308685.1 Deltaproteobacteria bacterium | reverse complement strand
ACCGTATTTTGGTCATTTGATGAGGCCGTTGGACCGGGAAGAGCCCAAAAGCATCGCGTGGTTGCAGTGCGTGGGTTCCAGGGATACCAACCGTTGCGGAAACGGCTACTGCTCTTCGGTATGCTGCATGTACGCCATAAAAGAGTCCATGATTGCCAAAGAGCATGCCCATGGCGACCTGGATTGTGCAATTTTTAATATGGATGTACGGACGCTCGGCAAGGATTATGAAAAATATTATCTCCGTGCGCGGGATAAGGAAGGGGTTCGCTTTATCACCGCCAGGGTCCATACCATTACCGAAGTCCCTGAAACCGGCGATCTGATTCTCGAGTATGCCGATGATAGCGGTACCATGAAACAAGAAACATTTAACATGGTCGTTCTCTCGGTGGGACTTCAGATTCAGCAGGATACCGCGGATCTGGCAAAACGCCTCAATGTTAAATTGGACAAATACAATTTTGTAGACAACAATCCCTTTACACCGGTGAGCACCTCACGGCCGGGAATATATATGTGCGGGGTGCTGCAAGGACCAAAGGACATCCCCGAATCCGTGGCCGAGGCCAGCGCCGCCGCATGTTTGGCCGGCGCAGAACTTGCCGAAGCCAGAGGGACTGAGATTTCTAAAGTTGAAATTCCCGAACCCATTGATGTTGCCGGACAGAAGCCTCGCATTGGTGTTTTCGTATGTAACTGTGGGATCAACATCGGAGGAATTGTCGATGTTCCGGCGGTAAAAGACTATGCCGCGACGCTTCCGAATGTTGTCTTCACGGATGATAATTTGTTTACCTGCAGCCAGGACACCCAGGATATCATCAAAGAAAAAATTATCGAGCATCAGTTGAACCGGGTGATCGTGGCTTCATGCAGCCCTAAAACTCACGAGCAGATGTTTATGGAAACGCTTGAGGCCTGCGGATTAAATAAATATTTGTTTGAAATGGCAAATATCCGCAACCAGAATTCATGGATTCATTCCAAAAGCCCGGAAGAGGCCACGCAAAAGGCCAAAGACTTGGTTCGCATGTCCGTGGCCCGGGCTGCAACACTGCACCCGCTACATGAAAAAAAGATTCCGGTTATTAAGAGAGCGCTGGTCATCGGCGGTGGGGTGGCCGGGATGAATGCTGCGCTGGGTCTTGCAGATCAGGGTTTTCCGGTCATCCTCATTGAAAAAGAGGAAAGACTGGGCGGAATGGCAAATCGCCTGACCGCCACCATTGATGGGGCGGATGTGGGAAGTTACCTGGAAGGACTGATTCAAAAGGTGACAACCCACCCCCAAATACAGGTTTTGACCCGCTCTCTTATTGTCGGATTTTCCGGATTCAAGGGAAATTTCACCACCGAAGTTCTCGTGGGACCGGGTATGTATGAAAGAAAGATCGACCATGGCGTGGTTGTTCTGGCTACCGGAGCCACTGAATACCGCCCCAAAGAATTTCTATACGGCCAGGACCAAAGGGTCGTAACGCAGGTCGAACTATCCAAACGTTTTAAAGAAAAAGGGACTCAAGATCTCAACCGGGTGGTCATGATTCAGTGTGTCGGATCCAGAAACGAAGAAAATCCCAACTGCTCCAGGATTTGCTGTCAGAGCGCGATTAAGAACGCCCTTCACATTAAAAAATTTCAACCGGATGCCCAGGTCTTTATCCTTTACCGGGATATCCGGACGTATGGGCTCCTGGAGGATTACTATACTGAAGCCAGGAAACTGGGCGTATTGTTTTTTCGATTCGATCCCGAAGACCCGCCCACGGTGGAATCATCTGAAGCGGGGGTGATGGTAACCTTTAAGGATCATGTGCTGGGTTCCAGCCTCCGGGTCAGTGCCGATATTCTGGCACTAAGCGCGGGGATGGTGGCTGAAGATACCGAAGAACTCGCCTCCATCATCAAACTGGCCCGAACCGCAGAAGGCCATTTTATGGAGGCTCATGTCAAGTTAAGACCGGTGGATATGGCTACGGAAGGCGTCTTTGTTTGTGGGACCGCCCACAGCCCCAAACTGTTGTCAGAATCCATCTCACAGGCACTTGCCGCTGCTTCCCGGGCAACAACGTTTCTATCTCAGCCGGACTTGACATTATCGGCGGTAACAGCACAGGTGAATGCGGATCTATGCGCGTCATGCCTTATATGCGTCCGGTCCTGCCCGTACCAGGTGCCGAGAATCAATCAAGACGGTGTCAGTGAAATTGATGTTGCGTTATGCCACGGCTGCGGTGTCTGTGCCGCGGAATGCCCGGCAAAGGCCATTGAGCTGAATTGGTATGAAGACGTTCAAATATTGAGTAAAGTTGACGCTTTGCTTGAGGGTGTCATGTAGAGATGTGAATTGATCTAACAAAGGATTCTAACAGAAAGATTGAATGTGCCAATGGAGAATCTCTGAGTTTCAAGGAGGTATTATGAAGGAAGATTTCAAACCGATTATTATCGCATTTTGCTGCAGTTTCTGAGGGTACACGGCTGCGGACCTGGCAGGTTCCATGCGCTTGCAATACCCACCTGATATAAAGATCATTCTCGTTCCATGCACGGGGAAAGTAGATGTCCTTCATATCCTCCATGCCTTTGAAAAGGGAGCGGACGGCGTATATGCGGTCGGTTGTATGGAAGGAGATTGTCATTATAACAGCGGCAACCTCAGAGCCCGAAAACGGGTGGAACAGGCTCAAAAAATTCTGGATACGATCGGTATCGGGGGAGAACGGGCACAGATGTATAACCTGTCATCCAGCGAAGGGCCGCGTTTTGCCCAGTTCGCCGTTGAAATGGAGGAAAGAATCCGAAAATTGGGACCCAACCCCATTAAACTGGCCAAGAAAAAGGCCGCATAACACCAATGAAGCATTTCAATTAATATATTTTGATCTTTAATGAAAGAGAGGTCTTATGATTGTCGCCGACAGAAAACCCATTGAAGAAATTATAGAGGAAGTGAAAAATCATGAAAAAATCCTCATCCTCGGCTGTAACGAGTGCGTCACGGTGTGTGAAGCAGGGGGGAAGAAAGAGGTCGGTGTTCTGGCGTCGGCCCTCAGGATGTATTTTCTCAATCAGGGACGGGAAGTCAAAGTCGATGAGAAAACATTGGAACGGCAGTGCGATCACGAATATCTCGAAGAGATTCGTGATGTGATGGATCAGTATGACGCTGTGGTTTCCCTTGCCTGCGGTGTCGGCGTCCAGTTCATGGCTGAAAAATACCACGAATGTCCCATTTATCCCGGAGTGGACACCTGTTTTTTGGGGGCTACTGAAAAACGAGGCCTGTGGACGGAACGGTGCCAGGCCTGTGGACAGTGCATTCTGGCGCGTACCGGGGGAATCTGTCCGGTCTCCCGCTGTGCAAAGCGGATTCTTAACGGTCCGTGCGGCGGTTCTGCCAAGGGCAAATGCGAAATTAATAAAGAAATCGACTGCGCCTGGGAACTGCTCAAGGCACTGGACAAACTCGATGATTATGAAAAAATTGACTCCATTAAAGACTGGTCCACCGACAGGGCCGGGGGACCCAGAAAAGTTGTCAGGGAGGATGTACAGGAATGAAAGCAAAAACACCAAGCAAACTGGAAAAGATTCTGGCCGCGGGTCACCTGGCGGTTACGTCGGAGTGCGGTCCCCCAAGGGGCTCTGACATGGAAGTGATTACAGAAAAGGCAAATCTGATCAAGGATTATGTGGATGCGATCAATATCACCGACAATCAGACATCCGTTACCCGCATGAGCAGCCTGGCAGCCTGTATTCAACTTAAACTCATGGGGTTGGAGCCGGTGCTGCAAATGGTAACGCGTGATCGAAACCGGATCGCCTTGCAGAGCGACATCCTGGGAGCGGCTTCTTTTGATATACATAATGTCCTCTGTCTATCCGGAGACCACCAGAGCTTTGGAGACTGCCCCACGGGTCAAAATGTTCATGATATTGATTCCATGCAGCTCATTCAAACCGTGAGGATGATGCGGGACCAAGGCAAGTTCCTCGGTGGAGACGATATTAAGCGTCCCCCCAAGATGTTCGTGGGGGCCGCTGCCAATCCTTTTGCCGATCCTTTTGAAATACGCGTTCCCCGATTGGCCAAAAAAATTGCCGCCGGTGTGGAGTTTATACAAACTCAGTGTATATACAACATGGAGAAATTCGAGCTCTGGTTGAAGATGGCCGGTGACCGTGGATTACTCGAAAAAGTCTATATTCTGGCCGGCGTAACCCCGTTTAAATCGGCCGGCATGGCCAAATACATGAAAAATCGGGTTCCCGGGATAGAAGTGCCGGACGAGTTGGTGAAAAGAATGGCAGATACGCCCAAAGAAAAACAACCCGAGGAAGGGGTTAAAATCTGCATCGAGCAGATTCAGCATCTTAAAGAAGTGGAAGGGGTTCGGGGATTTCACGTCATGGCGATTGAATGGGAAGAAATGGTTCCCGAGATTGTAGAAAAATCCGGCCTATATCCCAGGCCGAGCGTGGAATGATTTTTCACCGGTAGTTGGCTGTTAGATAGCAAAGCTCAAAGAGATAGAAAATGAGAAGGTAAGAAGGTAAGAAGGTAAGAAGGTAAGAAGGTAAGAAGGTGAGAAGATTAGATGGTGAGAAAGTTGGAAGGTGAGAGGGTATATGAGCAATGACGAATAACGAATGACAATTATAAAGGAGGTAAGTTATGAGTGAGAAAAAGAGAATACTTGTTGTGGATGATGAGCCTGATTTCTGCGCTATTGTCCAGGGCCAATTGGAAAAAGAGGGCTTCGAAGTCGAGATCGCTTACAACGGCATCGAAGGGTTGGAAAAAGTACATGCCAATCCGCCGGACGCCATTGTTCTGGATGTCATGATGCCGGAGATGGACGGATACGAAGTCTGCAGGAAGCTCAAAGGGGATGAGAAATGTGTTGACATTCCCGTGGTTCTGCTGACTGCTGTTGCATCCCATGTGACATCAACCCGCTATACCCACCGGGAAGGTATGAGTACCGAGGCGGATGACTATATTGCCAAACCCGCTTCAGCAGAGGAAATCTCGGCGAGTATTAAACGGCTTCTCGATTAGCAACAAACCATGGGGTGTTCGAAGCCCGTAATTTATGATTTTAAATTGAAGATTGACAACATATAATCTTGGATTTTCAATGGTCAATCTTCAATTTAAAGGAGGGAATAATGTCATCTCAACCTATTGAGATTAAAGGAAGCAAAAAAAGCATTTTTCTGGATAAGGTGAAGGAGCTTCTTCCGGAAGGAGGAAATCTCAATCTTTGCCTGACCTGCGGCGCCTGTTCTTCAGGGTGTCCTGCCACGGGACTGGAAGATATGGATCCCAGAAAGTTTTTGCGCATGG
>JAFDHQ010000212.1 GCA_019308685.1 Deltaproteobacteria bacterium | reverse complement strand
AAAAATTTCTTTTATTTTCATACTCAGCAATATGATGTACCACAAAACATACACTCTATATGCTAACAGTATAATATGATTATATTTATTTAAACCTTTTAAAATTTGTGTGCAGTTTTTAGGTTAAAGGTTAATGCCATATATGGGTTTCGTCCGGGTATTAAAAAATATATAACATGTAGATTGCGTGATATTCAATTAAGACACAACCCCGATGTTCTTTTTGTTTTTTCTGCGGCGAGAACTGCGTTTTTTCCTTGCAAGGATAGGCTTGGGCGCGGTGAGCCATTCTGCCTTGGGCTCGATGCAGCTCAGCTTTTGTTCCATGAACGCCTCAATGGCGGGAAGGTAGAAGGCGTCCTTCTCATCGGCGAAGCTGACAGAGGTGCCGGTGGCACCTGCCCGGCCGGTGCGCCCGATCCGGTGGACGTAAACTTCCGGATCATGAGGCAGCATGAAATTAATGACGTGATTCATACCTTCGATGTGGATGCCGCGTCCGGCCACATCCGTTGCTACCAAAACTCGGATCTTTCCGGTCTTGAAGGCCTCGAGGCGACGAATTCGCTTCTTTTGGGGAATATCACCGGAGAGCGTCGAACATTTGATACCGTGGCGGGTCAACATTTTTGCGAGCTTTCTCACTTCGTCGCGCCTGTTACAGAAAATCAGGGCCCGTTTGAGATTCTGTCGATGGATGATGTTAAGCAGGAGTGCAAATTTATCGAAGGTGGTCACGATGTAGACGACCTGATCCACTGTCTCCACCGCGATATGTTCCGGTTCGATTTCTACGGTTATAGATTTACGGGTCCATTGGGAGGCGAGTCGGGTAATCTCGCCGGTCAGCGTCGCGCTGAAGAGCAGCGTCTGGCGCTTGTCTTTTGCCGGGGTGCTGTCGATAATTTTTCGCATATCGGGGATAAAACCCATGTCGAGCATCCGATCGGCCTCGTCGATGATCAGTACCTCAATCTTTTTCAGGGTGATGTCACCGTTCCGCTGAAAGTCGAGCAGCCTCCCGGGCGTTGCGATGACAATATCCACCGGATCGGCGGAAAGTTGCTTTTTCTGCTTTTTATAATCCATGCCACCGAACACGGAAATGGTTTGAAGATCCGTGTACCTGGAGAGATGACGAGCCTCCTCGGAGATTTGGAGAACCAACTCCCGGGTGGGGGCTAAAACCAGAATCCGGGGCGCTCCGGGTTTTCGTTTGTCCTGGATGGGATTATTCAGCATCCGGGTGATAACGGTGATCAGGAATACAGCCGTTTTCCCGGTTCCAGTCTGGGCGCGGCCGCTGGCATCCCTGCCGGTCAGACTGATGGGAAGGATTTTGGCCTGGATCGGTGTACAGTACTTGAATCCGAGATTGCTGATGGCATGAAGCAGCGGGTTGGGAAGATCGAAATCGTGAAAACGCGTCTTGTCTTGGGCCGGCGGGACCTTAAACTGTGAAACATCCCACCTCGCTTTCAGTTCCGACTCCACGGATGCTGTCGGTGCATCCTCGTTCCTTTGGATTTTCTTTCCTTTTTTACGAGAGGGGCGCCGATGGAGGGGAGCGCCCTTTTGATTTTGTCGGTTAAATTTATTGATTAGATCTCGCAATCAAAATGCTAAGAACACGCCATCATAATCCATGGGATGGATGCCCTTTTATTCTTCTGGCTTCTAATAAATGGTGCGTTAAACCACAATGTCTTTTCTGAACCAGGGCTTTTTTGGCCCTGTTCAAGTTTGTAAGATAACAACCTTTCGGAAAAAATCAAGTTATTTACCTAACGTTGCAAAATTCGAGGGTGCTGCAGATCCTCTCTGAGATTAAAATCCTCTTAAATATTTTGCTTGCAAATTTTAAAGTCAGCGATTATAATACGAGCTTTTTCAATCAACGAAAACACTATGCGGACCTTTTTTCGCGTTTATTGTGACCTTTCTATTCAGAATTCTTCCATTTTCACAAATATTCCGAAATTTGCTTCTGCTGCGCCGGAAAAATAGAATCAAGAACAATCTTATCCATAAGGGTTTTCCGTGAAGAGGCCTTTTTCTGATAGGGTTGTTTTTAGGATAATAAGACAGTTAAGTATGCATTTGAGGTTAAAAGAAAATGATCGAAAAACAAGAAATATTAACAAATCCATCCGAAACTTCCTTAGCTCAAACTAAGTTAACCGGGTTCAATGATTACCAGGAATTTTTAAGTTTTAGCAAATCTTTATTCCAGCTAAACTCCGAGGAATACCAAGGGTTGTTCAACGTTTTGCTAAAATTACAAAGTATCGGTCAAGATGCTATTCCAACGATGCGGATATTGAAAAGTAATACCGATGAGCATGATTGTTATGAATTGATCAGATTCATGATACAGTTTGATCGTATGGACATGGGAGATATCCAAACGATGTTATCTTCATAAGACCTGTCAACCGCTAATCCATTTCCCAGAAAAAACCTCGTATTATCGAAAGGATTATTAAATGTTTAATTGGATCAAAAAAAGAACAATTCTTAAGTCATACGCAAGGCAACTGCCTTTATTTCTGAAAAAGTGCTACGGAAAACACAAACGATATTCAGAAGAAGAGATAAGGGTGTCAATTCAACAAGCAGGTTTTGACAATTCATTTATAGAATATGCTTATGCTATGTTTATGTCACGTTCTGAATTTGGGGGCTTAAAACATAAGAATAAAGATCTTGAGGATTACGACACGTTAAGAAAGGAAATTGCAAAATCTTTTTTTAGTGGAAATACTTCCTTTACAATTCATGATGCGTTAGAATCTACAATCATTCCAAAAAGATAAATTAGAAGATTCTTAAAAAATAAAATATTTTTCAGGCCCGTATTTTTTCCACCCTTCCAATTTCTCCACTTTCTAAACGGACTTTAATACCATGAGAATGAGTCGGCGATTTTGTCAGAACGTCCTTCTCTGCAGAAGGCTGTTACCCACTTCTGATCATCTATGATAAGGATGTCTGCCATTTTTTATTGAACAGGGAGTTTATTAATTCATATGTAATATTATCCATGATTTCTATTCCCCAGCCCAGATCCTCCAACCCTTTGTTAACATTGGTTATAGTACAATATCTGCCTTTACCTAACATATTAAAAACATCTTGAATGAGTCCTGGGATTTCAATGGGCATAAAACCTTTTGTGTGAAACCTCAGAAATAAATCATCTAACCGGTTTTCCATCTTTTTGCCTCCTCAACAACTCCTTGCCTTATAGATTCTTTCCTTCATTCTGAGACGAATCTGGGTTCTCTTCGGATTTTATAGTCTTTTTATCCAGTTTGCGTTGTCTCTTTAGTTCTTTCTTTTCTTTCCTTGCTAATCCTTTGTTACGCTTTTTAAATGAATCATGTGATTTCGCCATACTGTCACCTCGGAAGCCGTTATTCTTGATCGTGATGAAAAGAAAAGGAATTTAGCCAGGATTTTTTTAGGGTTTAAGATTGATAAACTCGTAAAAAGTCCAATTTAGACGGTTTTGTAAAAAGTTCAAATTCAAGGCGTACAAATTTTGTAATCATGAGGCGTACTTATCGTACGTTGAATGATTGCGAAATGCAGCA
>JAFDHQ010000029.1 GCA_019308685.1 Deltaproteobacteria bacterium | reverse complement strand
GAGTGCCTTTTCGCTCCTCCGGATCCTCATCCCGAAGATATGTTCTGCAAGTGGCGTTTCTATCTCGAAAAACAAACAAATCACAATGACCGAAATTCAAAATGACAGCCACGACCTTACACGAATCGACGTTTCTCTGGCTCGGGCGATTATTTCAACAAGATCCAGTGTCAGTAATTTACGATCTTCCATAACCGGTTGACCGTTGATAATGGAATGTCTGACATCGTTTCCCCGGGCAGCATAGACTAAGTGAGATGCTGCGTTATACATGGGTGTAAGATGAGGTTTATGCGTGTCTATCACAATGACATCCGCCTTTTTCCCCACTTCTAATGAGCCGGTGATCTGGTGAAGTCCCAACGCCCGAGCCCCTTGGATCGTTGCCATTTTCAACACAGAGAGCGCATCCATGACGGTAGGATCAAGGGTGTTCACCTTGTGAAGTTTGGCCGCAGTATCCATTTCTGAAAAAAGGTCCAGGTTGTTATTGGACGCACAACCATCCGTTCCCAATCCTACGGTCAATCCCTGTGAAAGCATTTCGGGAACCGGGGCAATACCAGATGCCAGCTTCATATTGCTTTCCGGATTATGGACGATGTTTACCCCGTGTGCCGCCAATGTTTTTATATCCTCGTCCTCCAGATGAACACAATGGTCTGCAATCAGGTGAGGCCCTAAAAGCCCCAGTGAATCCAGATGCTTCACCGGTGTTTTTCCGTATTTTTCTTTTATTTCAGAAACTTCAGTTAATGTCTCTGCCACATGGATAATCAGCGGCACATGATATTTTAAAGCCAGCTTATTAGACGCGGTAAGGAGCTCAGGGCTGCAGGTAAAAAGGGAATGAGGCTCTACGGCTATGGATACGATGGGATCATTGGCCCATTTTTGAAGCAACGATTCGGTATACTCCAGACCTTTTTCCACGGGCCCGTAGTTTGGCGATGGAAAATCGTATAGCACCTCTCCCACCAGAGATCTGATCCCGGTTTTTCGAGCCGCCTTGGCCACCTCGTCTTCAAACAGATACATGTCACAGAATGTGGTTGTACCGGACATAATCATTTCCGCGATGGCAAGCAGGGTTCCGGTGTAAACAAATTCCGCGTCAATCTTGCTTTCTGCCGGAAAGATGTAGTTGTTTAACCATTCCATGAGCGGAAGATCATCGGCAAGCCCCCGGAAAAGGCTCATGGCCGCATGCGTATGGCCGTTCACCAAACCGGGAAGAATCAGGCCGCCTTCGGCATCTATGATCTTTTTGGCTTTAAATGAGGTGGGATTGCCGGTCCCGATTTTAGAAATACTGTCGCCACGAGTACATATAAAGCCGTTTTCAAAAATAGAATTTTTTGAATCCAACGTCAAAATAGTGCCATTTTTTATGATAATATCTTCCTGCTGCATGATTTATCCTCCCGGCAGTATGTGTTTTGCCTCAATCCGCTCGTCATCCGTGCTGTTTTTTTACCTGGAGAGTTCTTATTCGTCAACCTATCTATTGTATCATGAAGTGTTATAGGGATTTGAGAAGAACATTCCGTTACCGTGGGGAAGAAAATTTTTTGACTCCGGCTTTAAAGGGAAACGAATGAGTTATGATATTGTCATACATAACGGCGTTGTTATCACGGTTAATTCTGATTTTGATATCATCGAAAACGGCATGGTGTGTATCACCCAAGAAAAGCTCGAAAGGATAGAAGCACGGGCGGATGATACGCCTCTGCCAGAAGCGGAACAAATCATTGATGCAAAGGGCGGAATCATTATGCCCGGTCTGGTCAATACCCATACCCATCTTCCCATGACATTGTTCAGAGGGCTTGCTGATGATTTGCCTCTGGCGGTATGGCTGGGTGAGTTCATCTTCCCATGTGAAGCAAAATATTTAACCCCCGAAACGGTCCGGCTGGGAACACTTTTAGCTTGTGCAGAAATGATACTCTCGGGAACAACGACCTGCTGTGACGGATATTTTTTCGAAAATGATGTTGCATCGGCGCTTTATATATCAGGCATTAGAGGCGTATTAGGACAGGGAGTTATCGATTTTCCTGCACCGGGTGTGCCGGATCCGTCGAACAATATCAGGACCGCGGCAGGGTTTGTTGAAAAATGGCAGGATGTGTCTCCTCTAATAACCCCCTCAATATTTTGCCATTCTCCGTATACGTGCTCTGAAGAGACACTAAAAAAAGCCAAAGCCGCCTGTGATTCAAAAGGACTTCTTTTCCAGATACATGCGGCTGAAACCAAAAACGAAGTTAACCGAATTCAGACAGAACAGCACACCACTCCGATAAAGTACTTGGATAAAATCGGCATGTTGGATCAAAATACTCTGATTGTTCACGGCATATGGTTGGATAGTGATGATATCGAGATCATCGCAAAACGGCGGTCCAAGGTTTCTCACAATCCCCAAAGCAATATGAAGCTGGCATCGGGCATTGCCCCGGTTTCGGGTTTGTTAAGAGCCGGCGTGACCGTAGGCCTTGGCACGGACGGGTGCGCCAGCAACAATGATTTAGATCTTTTCCGGGAAATGGACACCGCGGCAAAGGTTCATAAGGTGAATCTTTTGGATCCCACGGTCATGGATGCCCGGACCGTATTAAAAATGGCGACAATAGACGGCGCAAAAGCCATAGGCCTTGACAAAGATATCGGCTCCCTCGAAGCAGGCAAACAGGCGGATGTCATTATTATAGATACCGAAAAACCCCACCTGGTTCCCATGTATCATCCCGTATCCCATATTGTTTATGCGGTTCAGGGTTCGGATGTTCGGGATGTCATCGTTGCAGGAAGAATCCTTGTAAGTGATCGAAAGCTGCTGACCATAGACCTGGAAGATACGCTTAAGATCACTGGCGCTATAGGCAAGAATATTATAAAAAGAGCATAACGGTTGAAGTGTTCTACGATTCCCCTTCTTGCCGGAACTTGATATCGGGCGTAAATCTCATTCTGACCACTTGATGGATATCGTCAACAATAAGATAAAAGGACGGCACCAGAATTAGCGTAATCACCGTCGCAAACAATATGCCGTATCCTAAAGAAAGGGCCATGGGAATCAAAAACCGGGCCTGACGGGATGTTTCAAAAATCATGGGTGACAGGCCGCCGAACGTGGTCAGGGTGGTCAAAATAATCGGCCGAAAGCGTTGAATGCCTGCCTGATGAACGGCATCCCGCCGGCTCATTCCGGTTCGTTTTTTGCGATTGGCGAAATCGATCAGCACCAAGGAATCGTTGACCACCACGCCGCACAGCGCTACCACACCGAACATGCTGAGCACACTCAAGCTGTAACCCATGATCAGATGCCCGATCACGGCCCCCACGATGCCGAAGGGAATGGCCGACATAATAATTACGGGCTGGATATAGCTGTTCAATGGAACCGCCAGCATGGCAAAAATGACCAAAAGGGCCGCCAAAAGGCCTCGCATCAGACTCTGCATACTTTCGCGCCGGTCGGCCTGGCGACCTTCAAAACTAAAAGTCAGGCCGGAATATTTTTTTTGTAATGACGGCAGGGTTTCAGACTTGAGCGACTCCAACACCTGGCCGGCCTTGCTTCGAGGCCGGACATCGGCTTCCACCGATACGATCCGGCGGCCGTCCCGGCGATTGATATCGGTGTAAGCCCGTCCCCGGTTTATGGTGACGGCATAGCGCAAGGGAATCTCGCTTCCGGTCGCGGTTCGCAATATCATTTCTTCGAGGTTGTACTCGGAAACCCGTTCGTTTTTTGGGAGTCTGACCATGACCTTTATTTCATTGCGTCCCCGCTGTTGCCGCAACGCCTCGGCACCATAATACGCATGGCGGATTTGCCTGGCCACCTCCTTGGACCGTAATCCGAGACTGCGGGCTTCGGGCTTGATCTGAAAATCGACCTGCTGTTTGCCGGGTGAGAAACCGTCATTGATATCTGTGACATTGGGGTAGAATCCTAACGCCTCGGCAACTTCAGCCGCGGCCTTTTCCAGCAGATCGATGTTTTTATGGCTGAGTTCTACGGTAATGGCGGCTCCGCGGCCGGGTCCGCCGGCATCGGATTCAAAAAAAATCGATTCCAATCCCGGAATAATCCCCACCCGTTCCCGCCAGCGTTCCGTTATTTGCGCGGTCGACATGGGGCGCTTATCCGGCGGAGTCAGGTAGACACGGACCACGGCCTTGTTGTTGTTGATATTAGCGAAGATTCCTTCCATGAGTGTTTTTCCGCCGTTTTCAGCCACAACCTCTTGGGCCGCCCGGACCAGAATCTGCTGTACCTTTTCGGTTTTTTCAAAGGCGGTTCCAAAGGGCAGCGTGGCCGTCACCATGGAATAATCGGATTCTATCTTGGGGAAAAGTTCAAATCCCAAGCGCCCGCTCTTCACATAGCCGACCGTAATCAATAAAATAGCGATACCCAGGGACACCGTCACATATCGCCAGCGCAGAGCCAACTCCAGTAAGGGACCGTATCGATGGACAACCAGACGGACAAAGGCGTTGCTGAACCGTTGCTGCCGGACGTAAATCCAGGCGAAAAACCCTTTTTCCGGTGGTTTCTGATGACCCACGTGGGCCGGAAGAATAAAAAAACATTCAATCAGCGAAATCGCAAACACGCTGATGACGACCACCGGAATTTGTTTGAATACCTTGCCCAGGATGCCGGGAACGAAGAACATGGGAAAAAAAGCCACCATGTTGGTCAGTACGCTGAAGGTGACCGGCATGGCGATTTCTCGGGTCCCGGATACGGCGGCTTCCAGCCAGGGAACACCGCGTTGATGGTGATGATAGACGTTTTCCCCCACCACGATGGCATCATCCACCACGATACCCAGGGTGACGATAAATGCGAACATGGAGACCATGTTAATGCTGACGTCCATGGTCGGTAAAAGTAAAAGGGAACCTAAAAAAGAGATGGGAATGCCAAGAGCCACCCAGAAAGCGAGCCGGGTTTCCAAAAACAATGCCAGCAAAACAAACACCAGTCCCAGCCCCATAAACCCGTTTTTGATCAAAAGTCCCATGCGCTGCCGGTAGATTTCCGAACGGTCATTGCGAAGAACAACCGCCAGTGCAGGGGGCAGTTCCTGGTTTACCTCAGCCACCACCCGCTTAACGGCATTGGACACCGAAACAGGGGTTTGATCTCCCACCCGATAAACCTCGATCATTACTGTAGGCTTGCCGTTATACGTAGCAGCGTTGTCGGTTTCTTCAAACCCGTCCTTAATATTGGCGATATCTTCAAGCAGAACCTGAGTTCCGTCATTGGCGGTGATAATCGGAATCTTTCCGAATTCATGCCCGTAATCCTTGCGCTCCTTAACGCGAACCAGGACGTCGCCCCCCGGGGTTTTCACGGCGCCGCCGGGAAGCTCCACGGATGTCCTGCCGATTCGTTGCGCAACCTCCTCAAGCGTAAGATTATAGGTTCGGAGTGTGTTCTGGGGAATTTCGACGCTGATTTCATAGTTGCGCACACCGGTAAGTTCTACCTGGGTGATGTCCGGATCCTGAAGCAATCGGTCCCGTAAATATTCGGCATATTCACGCAAAATTGCCTCGCTCTGGTCACCGTAGAGTGCCAGAGAAACCACATAACGCTTTCTGGAAACAATCACCACCTGCCGCTCTTCGGCTTCTTCGGGGAAGGACGTAATCCGGTCCACCTCGCTCTGGATGTCCTGTGCCAGCCTTTGAAGATTTTCGCCTTCAATCATCTCCACGGTAACCGTGCCAGCCCCTTCTCTGGCAGATGACCGAACTTCATTGACCCCTTCCAATCCCTGGACGGCTTCCTCTATGGCCAAAATGATACTCCTTTCTACTTCCTGGGGACTGGCACCGGGATAGGGAACAGTGATTTGAACCCGATCCAGTTCAAAGTAAGGAAAAATTTCCTTTTTGATGCGGAAGCCCAAAAATAACCCTCCCACCAATAATACGAGCATGACAAGGTTGGCCGTTACGGAATGACCGGCCATCCAGGCGATGGGCCCTTTTCTTTGGGGATCAGTTTGCGGCAGGCTAGTCATACGACGAATTCCTATCCTTTTCGGCTTTTTCCTTTGCGGGGCGGTTGACCTTTATTTCAGATTTTATGGCATCGACACTCACGGACATTGCCTCCACCACCCCGGGCAAATCCGAAACGATCAGCCGTTCTCCGGGTTTCAAGCCTTCCTTCAGCAGGACAACGTCGGCGTCACGCCAGATCGGACGCACCTTTCGAATTTTCAATGTTTGATTTTCACCGGCGATCCAGACACTTGAATTATCCCTCAAGGCCGTGCGCGGAAGTTTAAATACGCCATCAAGTTTGCGCCCTTGGATTTCTACCCGGACGTACTCTCCGATCAAAAGGGGTGGGCGACGCTGGCTGGAAGCCTTCAAGCCAAGCGGGTCCGTGACCTCCACCAGAATTCGGGCCATGCGCCCTTCGGTGGAAAGATCCCCCATCAGCCGGGTAACGATTCCGCTGCATTCATGACCCTGGTCGTAAATGATTCGGGCTGTTGAGCCGGAATCGCCGGCTTGGCCGGGGATTTGAATCCATCCCAGGCGATCGGGCGGTATGGACGTCTGGATTCGGTAGGCATCGGTTCCAACCAGTTCGGCCAACGGCTCCTGCGGTGTTACCTGAGAACCGAGATCCACTGTTTTAGTACGAACCATGGCATTGAAGGGCACCATGATATGGGTTCTTTCTAAATCGAGCATTGCCTTTTTAAAGTCGGCTTGGGCAGCCGCCAGATTCGCTCGGGCTTTATCCAGATGGGGTTTGCGCAGCGCCAGTTCCTTCTCCATATCTTGCGCCGGGTTGTTTCCGTTTAACAACTCCCATTCGCGCTGGGCCACTTCCTGGTGGCCTAGCTCCAGTTTCAGGGCATACTCGGCATCGGTCACCGCACTTTGCTTTTGTTCCAGGTTCAACTCGTAGTCTTTGGGATCGATCTGAAGCACTTTAATGCCCTTTTTTAAAATGCCGCCTTCCGTGAATTCGGGATGAATTTCCACGATTTCTCCGGATACCCGGGGCTTAAGCACTATTTCTCGGTCAGGAATTACGGTTCCCATGGCCGTTACGACAATTTGATAGCTGGAAGGCTGTACGGTTTCGACCCGGACCACTGGCGTTAGCTTGGCCGGCGGCCGTTTCTGGGTTCGGGGCGCACTGTTTTTCAGGTAAGATGCTGCACCCACACCCACACCGAGAACAATGAGCGATATGACAATCCTTAGAATGGGCCGCCGACTTGGACCGGGGTTTGAGTGTTTCCCGGTTAATATATTGATAAACCTATTATCCGCCATTTTTATTCCTGCATGACGTTCTCATTATTATTCATAATTTTCAAGGTGTTAGCGAGTCCGTCCATGTTCCGCCCAGGGCGCGATAGAGGCTGATGCGGGCACCCACCAGGTTGGTCTGCTGTTGGATTAAATCCCTTTCCAGCCCCTGAACTGTCAACAACTGGGTCAGTACCGGAAGGTAGTCGGTAAGCCCGTTACGATAGCGATTTCCTGCCTGTTTAAGGGCTTTTCGAGCCGTATCTAATACTTTCTCAAGACCCTTGATGTGCTCCTGCCGCTTGGACTCACTGATAAGTGCATCTTCAACCTCTTTGATGGCGGTTAAAACCGTCTGCCGGTAAGCGGCCAAATTTTCATCCACAACCGCCAGACTCCGATCCACTTCGGCGGCCCGGCGTCTACCGTCGAATATCGGCGCGGTGAGATTGCCCGCCAGACTGAGCAGCCAGTTGTCGAAAAGCACGTCCAAATCCCCGTCTCCATAGCGGGCCTGGCCCGTCAGGCTGATTGCCGGAAGGCGGTTTGCCCGCGCGGCCGCCACTTGCCATTCCGCGGCCCACAGCCGCATTCCGGCCGCCCGCAAATCCGGGCGGGCGGAGAGAAGATCGGACGGCAGTCCGGTTGCCGGAATCCCTACCGGTTCCGGCAAGTCTTCCCGGCTGATATTCAACACTGTCTGCGGCGGTTTTCCTAGAAGAAGAGCTAGTTCATGCCTTAAGAGTTGCTCTTGAGCCTCCACCAGTGGAATTTCGGCCCTGACGTCGTCAACGATTTGTTTTTGTTGATAAACATCCAGCGCCGACACCATGGCCTTCCGAAACCTCAATTCAATAAGTTCTAGATATGTCAGGTTGGCCTGAAGCTGTGATTCCAAAAGCCGTTTTTGCATCCTCTGGGAAATAATATTGATCCATCGATTGGCAACCTCGGCCGCCAGGGTCATTGCTACCGTGTTCAAATCTTCCCGTGAGGCGGTTACCTCCAGAAGCGCGGATTCTCGCCCGGAACGAATACGCCCCCAAAGATCCAGTTCGTAGCTGCTGATAATTCCCAGGGAATGATCTTGATTGGATAGGGTTTTTCGGGAGCCGTTGCCTGTGCGTTCTCGCGTAAATGACGCCCTGCCGGTGCCGGTCAGATCCGGATAGAGTGCTGCACCGGCCTGAACGGCCAGAGCCCGGGCTTGATTGAGTCTCGACCAGGCTTCTTTTATCGTTAAATTATCCGTTAGGGCTTGGGTGATCAGCGCGTTAAGGTCAGGATCATTAAATACTTCCCACCACCGGGATAACGGTTCGGATTCCGCCGTATAAAGGGAAAACGTGCGCGGCAATTCACCCGCCGGTGATTGCCTTGCCTGAGGCTTGAAGGGACTGCAGGAGGCAACCAGCAGCAGGATAACCGCCAAGCGTTTGGGTCCAAAGACCTTAACAAAATTTTTCATAACCATTACCGGTGGCATCTCGTTGGTTTCTACGAGTAATTAATTAGAGCCCATCCATAAACCTAAATTGGGCACAAATAAAGTTTCCAATGCAGAAATGAGCAATTTTTCGCAAGGTCAAGAAAATCAAGGAACACCGCGGAGGCGTACACGTAGTACGCCGCACAAGTGATTCCGCAGATTGACGCAGAGATTGCGGAAAAAGGCCATTTCTGGATGGAAACTAATTACAGTCTATATGGTTAATTGTCAAAAAATAATAATCCATTGGTAAAAAGTCAAAAAAACAACTTTTTGCGAGACCATCGCTGGTAAATTAACTAAAATTTAACTCTAAGATTGAAGCTGACCCGCAAAATCAAAAACCGTTTTTGAAATTTATTTGTCCACGGTTAGCAATTAATATAATATACTAAAATATTTACAATATATCATATTTGTAATATTTTGCCAAAATTTTAACCCTTCAATTTTGCATAATGTTGGAAGTGCTATACGGATTGTGATAATGTTTCATACCGTCTTATTGTATTTATGAAAATAACTTCGAAAAAAGCGAGGAAAACATGGCTCTCAAAGAAATTATCCGTTCCGCACGGGGCCAAAAACCGGTGGATCTTGTTCTTTCCAACGCGCGTATTGTCAATGTTTTCTCAGGGGAAATTTTTTCCGGAGATATTGCTGTTTCGGATGGATATATCGTAGGGTTTGGGACATATGATGCTGAAAACACCATGGATATTGGCGGACGCTTTGTGGCTCCCGGTTTTATCGATGCCCACGTTCATATTGAAAGTTCCATGACAGGTATTACCGAGTTTGCCCGATCTGTGGTGGCTTGCGGTACCACCACCGTGGTGGCCGATCCCCATGAAATTGCCAATGTGCTCGGTACCGAGGGAATAAACTATATGCTTCGGTCCAGCCAAGGGCAGCCCATGAACATCTATTTCACCCTTCCGTCCTGCGTTCCTGCCACAAACATGGAAACTTCGGGGGCAACGCTTATGAAAGAGGATCTTTTGCCGTTTATGGGTCATGAGCGGATGTTGGGATTGGCCGAAATGATGAACTATCCGGGGGTCATCAACCAGGATCCGGAAGTTCTGGGCAAAATAAATATGGCCAGAAGAGAACGGAAACCTGTGGACGGTCACGCTCCCGGACTTTCCGATCATGACCTTTACGCTTACATGGCCGCCGGAATTTCGAGCGATCATGAATGCACCACCGATCGAGAGGCAACAGAAAAACTTAGTTTGGGAATGCACATCATGATCCGGGAAGGAACCGCCGCAAAAAACCTGGACGCACTAATTCCGGTGGTAAACGAGCGAACCGCTCGCCGGATGATGTGGTGTACGGATGACAGACATCCCCAAGACATACTGGAAGAAGGGCACATTGATTCAATGGTTCGTAAAGCCATATTTGCCGGCGTTGATCCTGTGATTGCGATTCAAATGGCCACAATAAATCCTGCCGAATATTTCAGGATTCAAAATGTCGGCGCGATTGCGCCCGGCCGAAGAGCGGATCTGGTGGTGTTTTCAGATCTTGACTCTCCAACCATGGAGACGGTGTATTGCGGGGGAGTTCGTGTGGCTAAGAATGGAAAAATTTTACCGGAAATCGAAACTCCCGATCCTGTTCTTTTTCCGCCCTCCATGAACGTTGACCTTGAAAAAATAGATTTTTCCATCCCGGCGGAAACCGGACGAATCAGAGTCATGGATATCGTGCCGGACCAGATAATAACCGAACACTGCATTTTGGACGCGATAATATCACAAGGCAAGGCCTCTGCCGACATATCTCGCGATATTCTGAAAATTGCGGTTATTGAACGGCATACCGGGTCGGGTAATGTGGGAAAAGGTTTTGTCAGAGGTTTCGGCTTGAAGCGGGGAGCTATTGCATCGAGTGTGGCCCATGATTCGCACAATGTCATTGTTGTGGGAACAACAGATGATGACATGAACGCTGCACTCCGGGCTGTCGTCACCATGGGAGGCGGGCTGGCGGCGGCATGTGACAACAAGATCTGTGCCGGTCTTGCCCTTCCCATTGCAGGGTTGATGTCCCGGGAGCCGGTTAAAGTTGTGAGTGATCAGATGGACCGCCTGATCCATGCCGCCCGGGAATTCGGCACAACACTTGACGATCCGTTTATGACGCTTTCGTTTTTGGCACTTCCCGTTATTCCCGAGCTCAAAATCACGGATAAAGGGCTGGTTGATGTTGTCAGGTTTAAAATAGTACCTTTGTTTGTGGATTAGATAGTGTCCATTCATAAATGGCATCTTTCGGCCCCCGGCGGCGTCCCGGCGGCGTTCTCGCTCGTTTTCAATCCTCGACATAGCACGCTATGCCTGCGGTTGAAAACTCGCTCGGGCCTTGCCGGAAACCAAAATCTACCATTTCTGGATGGACACTAAACCAATGATTCAGGCCTGCAATAAATTTCCCCGAAAGAATGGTAAACGTGGCAAAAAATGTCCAAGATATTGCCGAATATTGTCGCAATACCTGTGGTCTTGCGGCTCACAAGTTAAACACAACTCTCTGAAATCCAATCATTTTTCTGTTTTTTGCAATCAGCTTTTTACTCTTGCATGATTTTTGCATAAAAATTAACAAGGTTAGAATTAGAGTACAAAGGGCTGACTTATGAAAATCAAACCGTTTATCCAGTTTGGTGTTTTTTTGTTTTTATTATGCTTCGTTGGGGGATGTGCGGATAGAATGCCATACGGTTTTAATGGCACGGTTTCCCGTTATCCGGATTCCAGGATCGTTAACTCAATGCACCTGGAGGGGGGTTGTTATGCCGAGCTGGAAACCAACGATTCATGGGAAAAAGTATTGGACTATTATAAATATCATATGAGCAAAAAAGGATGGTCCGTAAGGGTTGAACGAGAATCTGCATTATTCAATAGCGATGACTCGGAAACCGTCGCCTTTTTGGCTCTTTTTAAAGACAATACGGGTTTAATGATCGACACCCATACGCCGGTTAACGGCGGAAAAACACAGATCGCTTTGTTTATGGGAGACACCGATGAATAAAAAAGGTTTTACGTTTGTAGAAATTGCCGTTGGCCTTGCGATCCTTGCCATAATATCGGCTATTGCTTTACCCAGTTATTTTTCCTGGCTTCCCAGATACCGATTACAAACTTCCGTCAGACAAATTTATGATGACATGAATATGGCAAAATCCCGGGCGGTTAGAACCAATTCCGTTGCAGTTGCAATATTTGACATTAACAACGACACGTATACCATATTTCTAGATACATCACCGGAAAACTGGGCCCTGGACGGAGGCGAAATAGAAATAAGTAGTGGTAGTTTGCAAAATGACATAGATATTATTAATACGACATTCACTGCCCATACCTATGGATTTAATAATAGAGGAATGACCCAAAACCCGGCAACCCCGGGCGATGTCTATTTGACAAATCCCAGCGGACTATTTATGGGCGTGCGAGTAAATATCGCCGGAGGTCTGACAATTATAAGCAGTCCGGACGGGGGCACCACCTGGCCGTAATGCAAGTTTTAGGCTGACCCCGGTTTTTTTCATTATTGAGGATGAGCAATTCAGGGACGGGATTGCAAATGGACTCAAACTTTCCGACAAATATTTTCCGCTTTGGTTAAAAATTTCAATTTTTTCCTTGACCCCCTCCTTTTTCTGAGATAATGAACTCAGCTTGATTATATTCTATCTGGTTACGACGCGTTTTCCTATCCTTGTCAGCAAAGGAACGAAACGCACGGTTTAATAATTCAGGTCCGTACCGTATGACTGCAGCCTAAGGTTTGTGCCAAAACCGGCATAAAAAGTATGGACCGTAAAAGGGATGCGGAGGCACGATCAGATATGCTGACAGAATATTATCCTATCCTCTATACTGTAATTCTTGCCATTCTCTTCGCCGGCGTGACCATCTTTCTCTCACATATCCTCGGCCCCAGGCGTAAGTTTAAAGTCAAAAACGAGCCTTATGAATGCGGGCTTCCCAGCGAAGGCATCCAATACGCGGATACCCCGATCAAATTTTATGTCATCGCGTTGCTATTTCTTGTTTTTGACCTCGAAGCCGTTTTCCTGTATCCGTGGGCCGTCTATTACAAAAAACTCGGCCTGTTCGGATTCGTGGAAATGCTTCTTTTTATTTTGATTCTTTTATTTTGTTACATTTATGTATGGAAAAAGGGAGCTCTGGAATGGGAATAGAAAATTACCTGCAGGGTGAAAACTATATGGTTACAAGTTTGACAAAGCTGGTCAACTGGTCACGGAGCAACTCCGTGTGGCCATGCACGTTCGGCCTTGCATGCTGTGCCCTTGAGATGATTGCAAGCACACTGTCCGATTTTGACATTTCCAGGTTTGGCTCCGAGGTTTTTCGACCCTCACCCCGGCAGGCAGACTTACTTATCGTTGCAGGCACGTTGACCAAAAAGATGTCGGTTATGGTCAAAAGAATATACGATCAGATGGCGGATCCCAAATGGGTCATCGCCATGGGGGCCTGCTCTTCTTGCGGGGGTGTGTTTCAAAGCTACGCCGTGGTCCAGGGGGTGGACCAAATCATACCGGTGGATGTTTATATACCCGGTTGTCCCCCGCGTCCTGAAGCCGTGCTGGCCGGTCTTATGAAAATTCAGGAAAAAATACGGACGGAAAAACTGGACCAGAGGCCGGATTTTAACGGCTGAACGCTGAAAAAAAGGATGGAAGCGAATGAGTTACAAAAACGTTATCCAAACTATCCATAAAAAATTTCCGGATGCGGTTGTAAAAGAGACCGTAAACAAAGGCCAACGGGAGATCACTTTGGCGCGAAGCCAGTTTTATGAAACCATGCGCGTCCTCCAAGATAACCCTGACCTCCCCTATGACCTGCTCATCGATATACTGGGAATTGACTATACCCCCAGAACCCCCCGTTTTGATCTGATTTATATTCTCCTCTCAACAAAGGACTTCAGTCGCCTTATTGTAAGGCTTCAGGCGGAAGAAGGGGAAGAAATTCCGAGCGTGAGCAGTATCTGGCATTCCGCCGACTGGGGGGAAAGAGAAGTCTATGATCTTATGGGTATACCCTTTTCAGACCACCCTGATCTAAAACGCATCCTTACCTGGAAAAATTTTGAGGGGCATCCGTTGCGCAAGGACTTCCCCCTTGAAGGAAAAGACTTTGACAAGCCGTTTGATCCGGAAACCATTGAGGATTACACTTAAAGAAGGCTTTCTGTTTTCACACGATAATCGGTTTTTTCGAATAACGATTTTTAATACCTTACTGAAAGACGAGTGTAAAAACCATGGCTGAAAGCAAAACAATAACCCTGAACATGGGGCCCCACCATCCCGCGACACACGGTGTACTTCGCATCGTACTGGAACTGGATGGTGAAACCATTGTAAACGCAACTCCCCGTATCGGTTACCTGCACCGCGGGATCGAAAAACTCGCTGAAAGCAGGAACTATCAACAGATAATCCCCCTGACCGACAGGCTTGATTATGCATCCGCTTCGGCGAACAATATGGGGTACTGCGTTACGGTGGAGAACCTGATGGGAATCGAGGTTCCCAAGCGAGCCCAGTACCTCAGGGTGATCATGGCAGAGCTTGCCCGTATCATGGGCCACCATCTCTGGATCGGTACCCATGCCCTGGACATCGGCGCGATGAGCGTCGTTTTTTATGCGTTCAGGGACCGGGAAATGATCATGAACATCAACGAAGAGATATCCGGATACCGGCTGACTCCCACTTTTTTCCGTATCGGCGGAGTGGCTCATGACGCAACGCCCAAATTCATAGAAATGGTGCGAGACTTTGTCAAATGGTTTCCCAAGGGGCTTGACGGTTATCATAAGCTTTTAACGGAAAACAAGATATGGACGACCCGGACCATGGACATCGGAACCATTTCTGCGGAAGACGCGGTCAACTACGGCTTGACCGGCCCGAGTCTCAGAGGGTCCGGGGTGGCCTATGACCTGCGAAAGGCATTCCCGTACAGCAGTTATGATGACTTTGACTTTCAGATACCGGTGGGGGATAAAGGGGATGTTTACGACCGCTACCTGGTGCGTATGGAGGAGTTCAGCCAGTCCCTTAAAATTATTGATCAAGCCATTGAAAATTTGCCGGAAGGACCGGTAAATGTCGACAATCCATGGATCACCAATCCGGATTTGGATGAAGTGCAAAAGGATATCAGTGCGCTGATCAGACGTTTCATGATTCATATAAAAGGCCCCGTGGCTCCTGAAGAGGAGGTCTATACTGCGGTTGAAGGGGCCAAAGGAGAGCTCGGGTTCTACCTGGTTGGCGACGGGAGCGAACATCCTTACCGGCTTAAAATAAGGTCTCCATGCTTTTACCTGGCCAGTGCGCTTCCCCGTCTCATGGTGGGACATATGGTGGCGGATGCCATTGCCATTATTGGGAGCATCGATGTTGTTTTGGGCGAAATCGACAGGTAAGACCGGGATATTTAATATTCAAACAGATTTCATTCATATATATGACCGAAAAAGGGAAAGATGAGTATGGTCAGGTTAACGATCGACGGAAGTGAGGTTGAGGTTCCCGAGGGGACGACGATTCTCCAGGCCGCTGAAAAAGCAGGTATTCGTATTCCAACCCTTTGTTACCATAAGAGGCTGCCGCCCATCGAGTCGTGCAATATGTGCATCGTTGAGATCGAGGGAGAAGAAGAGCCTGTTAATTCTTGCGCGGCTCCGGTTTCAGAAGGCCTTGTCGTTACTACGAATTCAAAGGCCCTTCATGAGCAACGCACGGCGAATCTAAAAAAGATTTTGAAACACCACCCCTTAGACTGTCCCGTATGTGACAAAGCCGGGGAATGCGAACTTCAGGATATTGTATACGAATTCGGTATCGAAGATGTTCCCTATGAACCCCGCAAGGTAAAAAGAGATGATTCCTACTCCACAACACTGATCCGTTACTGGGCAGACAGATGTATCCTGTGCGGACGTTGCGTCGCGGCATGTAGTGATCTCAAACAGATCGGGGCTCTGGAAATACAGGGGGAAGATGAACATGCAAGGATCGTTGTCGATCCTGATAAATGCAAGTCCTGCGGGGAATGCCTCATGGTATGTCCCACCGGTGCCCTGACCGAAAATCTCAGTAAGTACAAGGGAAGGCCCTGGCTGGTCAAGAGGGTTTGGACCACATGCTCCTACTGCGGTTGCGGGTGCCAGTTTCAGCTGAACGTTCTGGACAACCGGGTGATCGGCATTACCACCGATGTGGACACGGGCGTAAACCGGGGAAGCGTCTGTGACAAAGGGCGCTTCGGATATGAGTATATCGGAGACGAAAGCCGCCTTAAAAAACCGCTGATAAAAGAAAACGGCGCCTTCAGGGAGGCCAGCTGGGAAGAGGCTCTGGATACGGTCGCCGAAAAGTTCAAGGCCATCCGTGACGAACACGGCCCGGACGCTATCGCAGGACTTACTTCGGCCAAATGTACTAATGAAGAAAACTTTCTTTTTCAAAAATTCATTCGTGCAGTGATCGGGACCAATAACGTGGATCACTGCGCCCGGCTCTGACATTCTTCAACGGTGGCAGGTCTTGCCGCCACGTTGGGAAGCGGGGCCATGACAAACCCCATCGGTGATGTTCTCAAAACAGAAGTTATCCTGGCCATCGGAACCGACACCACGGGTAATCATCCCATCATCGCCAACTACATTATGGAAGCCGTCCATCAGAACGGGGTAAAGCTCCTTGTCATCGACCCGAGGCGTATCGAGCTGGTGGATCACGCCGACCTCTGGCTGCAGCACAATCCGGGCACCGACGTTGCCCTGTTAAACGGTCTCATGCACATCATTCTTAAAGAGAATTTACAGGATCAGGCTTACATCGATGAGCGCATGGAGGGGTTTGAGGAGCTGAAAAGCTGCGTTGAAAAATATACCCCGGAATACGTCTCATCCATTACCGGGGTTCCCGAGGAAAAACTTTATGCTGCGGCCCGGCTCTATGGTGAAGCCGATCCCGCAGCAATCCTCTATACCATGGGGATAACCCAGCACACCACCGGGACAGATAACGTCAAATCTTGTGCCAACCTGGCCATGCTCTGCGGGAACGTGGGAAAGGTCGGCGGCGGCGTCAATCCGCTCCGCGGCCAGAACAACGTTCAGGGTGCCTGTGATATGGGCGGCCTGCCCAATGTCTTTCCCGGTTATCAAGCGGTTACCGTGGATGACGTCAGGAAAAAATTTGCAGATGCATGGGGGGTGGAAGGCTTTCCGTCAACGGTCGGCCTGACCATTACGGAGATGTTCGATGCCGCTGAGTCCGGAAAAGTAAAAGCCATATATGTCATGGGAGAAAATCCCGTGCTGAGCGACCCGGACAAACATCACATCGAACATTGTATAGAAAGTTTAGATTTTTTTGTGGTTCAGGATATATTTCTTACGGAGACCGCAAAACTGGCCGACGTGGTGCTGCCGGCAGCCTGTTTTGCGGAAAAGAACGGAACGGTTTCAAATACCGAACGCAGAGTCCAGAGGGTTCGGAAGGCGGTTGAACCTCCGGGAGAAGCCAGAGAAGACACCTGGATCATCAGCGAAATCTCCAGAAGGATGGGCTATACCATGCCCGCAACAACTCCGGAAAAAATCATGGACGAGATAAACCTGTTGACCCCCAGCTATAAGGGCATAACGTACAAACGGATTGAAAAAGGCGGAATCAGCTGGCCGTGTCCGGATGAAGACCATCCCGGGACTCCCGTGCTTCACGTGGGAAAATTCGCCAGAGGCAAGGGACTTTTCTTTGCCATTGATTACATACCCCCTGCCGAGGAAGCCGATGACGAGTACCCGTTTGTGCTCAGCACCGGTCGGGTTCCGCAACACTTCCATACCGGAACCATGACCCGGCGCGGCACCGGCCTGAATCGTCTTTGCCCGGAACCCATTGCGCAATTAAATCCTGAAGATGCTGAAAAACTGAACGTATCGGACGGTGATTTTATAGAAATTACTTCAAGACGGGGCAGTATAAAACTCAAAACATGGCTCACGGAGCGTTCCAAACTCGGAATGGTTTTTGTGCCGTTCCATTTCCATGAAGCTCCGGCAAACACCCTAACACATGCAATAGTCGACCCGGTGGCAAAGATACCCGAGTTTAAGGTCAGCGCGGTCAAGGTTAAAAAAGCTTCATGAGGGAGTAATCCAGATGGTTGAATACTTAATCATTCCGGTAATCAAACTTATTGTGATGTTCAGTGTGTTTCTTTTTATCGCTGCATACACAACCTATATGGAACGTAAATTTCTGGGACATATGCAGATGAGATACGGACCCATGCGGGTCGGGTTTCACGGGCTCCTTCAGCCGATTGCAGACGGGATCAAAAACTTTTTCAAAGAGGATGTTATCCCGGAAAATGCAGACAAAGCCGTCTTTGTGTTAGCCCCTGCGATCAGTATCGCGGCCGCCATTATTCTGCTTTCCGTAATCCCTTTTGGTCCGCCGATTAAGATCTTGGGACGAGAAATTAACCTCTACCTTGCTAATCCGTCCATCGGCATTCTTTTTATTCTCGGATTCTCAACCCTTGGCTCTTACGGAAACATTCTCGGGGGATGGTCTTCAGGGAACAAATACGGGTACATGGGCGGGCTGCGCGCATCCGCCATGATTATCAGCTATGAAATTTCAATGGCATTTGCAGTGGTGAGCATTATCATGGTTACCGGCTCTTTTAGTATTGTTGACATGGTGAATGCCCAGACCGGATTATGGAATGTTTTTAAACAGCCGGTCGCCTTCCTTGTTTTTCTGATCAGTGGCGTGGCTGAATTAAACCGGACCCCGTTCGATATGCCCGAAGCGGAGTCCGAGCTATGCTGCGGATACAATGTGGAATACAGCAGTATGAAATTTGCGCTGTTTTTCCTTGCCGAATACATACACATGATTGTTTTCGCCTCCCTGGTCGCAACGCTGTTTCTGGGAGGATGGCACGGTCCGGCGTTTGTTCCCGGCGTGGTCTGGTTTTTTCTAAAGATGTTTGCCGTCATCTTCCTTTGTATTTGGGTGAGGGCTACTTTTCCACGGTTGCGCTACGATAAGGTCATGAAACTTGAGTGGAAGTTCCTTCTTCCGGTGGCCCTTCTTAATATTCTGGCCACGGGAATGGTGATGGCAGTGTTATGATAGTCTCGTAAAAAGTCAAGAATACGACTTTTTACGGACGTTTTAAGTTTTAGGCATTAAGTTTTAAGTATCTGTTAAAAAAAGTAAATTTAATTGCCTAAAACCTAAACCTTAAAACCTAAAACGTGATGAGTTCTGCTTTTTACGAATTCATCAAATATTACATAATATCCTGAAACAACAGGTAAGATAATGAAAGAAACCGATGTTATTCATGTGAGTAAAGATCGTCCGGAAAAGGGAAAATATGTTAAGCCCCTTTTCAGAGGGCTTAATTTTATATTCAAGAACTTTCTCTCAAAGCCGGTGACCCTTCAGTATCCCACCGAGAAGACGCAAAGAAGCCAGCGCTGGCGAGGTTTGCACAGGCTCGAGGTTGATGAGAAAGGGGAACTCAAGTGCGTGGCATGCGGCCTGTGCGCCCGGATCTGTCCTTCAGAGGCGATCACTATTGTTCCGTATGAGGAAGAGGGAGGGATAAGATATCCTAAAAAATTTGTCATAAATGAACTCCGATGCATATTTTGCGGGTTTTGCCAGGAAGCCTGCCCCAAAGCGGCCATTACATTGACGGAGGTTTATGATTATATCGACTACAACCGTACAGATTTTATTTTTGATATTGAAAAACTGAAAATCCCGGAACAGTTTAAGTTCACGGGAAAATAACTCAACCCTGCGAACATCCTCTACCGGAGGATGCGCCGCGAAAATAGCATATAAAAAGGGTTTTTGCTTATGGAACAGGCACTGATATTGATTTGTGGCATCATTGCGATCGTCACCGCCGTAATGGTCATATTATCCCGGAATACCGTTCACAGCGCCATGTGGATGGTTGGAAACTGCTTTATTATTGCTGTGTTATTTCTTTTACTGCATTTTCAATTTATCGCAATTCTGCAGGTGATCGTCTACGCAGGCGCAATCATGATGTTTATCATCTATGCGATCATGTTGCTGAACCTTCGGCGCGCAGATGACAGTGCAGATCCTTTGAAAAACCTTTTTAACGGAAGGTATTTGCTGGTAGGGCTTTTATTTATCGGGATTGTAATCCTCGGGGTCGGCTTCGGTCCCATGGCGCTAAAAGGATCCATGACGGATCAGGCCATGATGAAACTCGGAGAGGTTGAACTGCTTGCAAATTACATATTTGCCGATGGACTCCTCCCCTTCGAACTGGTGTCGGTCCTTCTGACGGCAGCAATTGTGGGCGCTGTTTATCTGGCCAAGAAAAATTAATTTTATGATCGAAAAATAAGGTATTATTGTAATGGCTGAATATCAAACGATCTATCTCACGTTATCGGCGATACTTTTTACAATCGGCTGCGGCGGGGTGATCACCCGCAAAAACGCCATTGTTGTCTTTTTGTGTATAGAAATTATGCTCGGGGCCGTTAATCTTGCCTTTATCACCTTCAGCCAGGCCAATCAATCTCCTGAGGGGATATTTATGGTGATGTGCGTTATGGCTGTTGCAGCGGCCGAGGCAGCGGTCGGACTTGCAATTTTTGTCCTTTTGTACAGGAAAACCGGTTTCATCAATATAGACAAGTTTAACCTGCTAAAATGGTAAATCGAGGTTAATGCAATGTTTGATTATGTATGGTTAATTCCTTTCTTGCCCTTCACTGGAGTGCTGGTAAATGGTCTTTTCGGCCGACGTATAGAAAAAGCAAACAAAAGCCTTGTACACTGGATCGCCTGCGGTTCGGTGGGGCTGGCTTTTTTCGTGACATGCATGATCTTTGTTCAGATGCTTGGGCTTGACCCTGAAAAGCGTTTCTACGATTACACCTGGTTCACATGGATGGCCTCCGGTACTTTTGTTGTCCCCGTGGGATTTCAGATCGACCCCATTTCAATGTTTATGTGCATGTTCGTCACCGGGGTCGGGTTTTTGATCCATATATATTCCATCGGTTACATGTGGCATGATGAAGGGACGTATTTCAGATACTTTACATACCTTAACCTTTTTATGTTGTGCATGATCACCCTTGTGCTGGCGGACAACTTCCTTCTGATGTTTTTGGGCTGGGAAGGTGTGGGGTTATGCTCATACCTCCTTATCGCGTTCTGGTTCAGCAACAAGGAATTTGCCATTGCGGGAAAAAAGGCCTTTATCACGAACCGGATCGGCGACTTTTTCTTTGCCATCGGCATGCTGCTGTTGATTGTGAATCTTGGAAAACACGGGATATGGTCCATAAAATACACGGATGTCTTTGCCCATGTTTCCCTCCTGTCCCCGGATCTTATCACTTTGATATGCATTCTTTTTTTCCTGGGATGTACGGCCAAATCCGCCCAGATTCCTTTATATGTCTGGCTTCCTGACGCCATGGCCGGTCCCACTCCGGTCAGCGCGCTGATCCACGCTGCAACCATGGTCACCGCAGGGGTATATTTTGTGGCTCGCTGCAACATTCTTTACACCATGTCACCTTTTGCCCTACAGGTTGTTGCCATTGTGGGCGGCATGACCGCATTTTTTGCCGCCACCATCGCTTTAACCCATAACGACATCAAAAAGGTGCTGGCCTACTCAACGGTCAGCCAGCTCGGGTACATGTTTTTGGGGCTGGGAGTGGGCGCCTTTGCCGCAGGCCTGTTTCACGTTTTGACCCATTCCTTCTTCAAGGCCCTTCTCTTTATGTGCTCTGGCTGTGTCATACATGCCATGAGCGGCGAACAGGATATGAGGTATATGGGCGGGCTGCGAAAGAAAATGCCGATCACTTTTTATACCATGGTCATCGCAACCCTGGCCATCATCGGGTTCCCGGGATTTTCCGGTTTCTTCAGCAAAGACGAGATCCTCTGGAAGGCTTTCAGCAGCCCGAATGGAAATACTGTCCTGTGGCTGATCGGCGTCCTTGCCGCAGCCATGACCGCCTTTTACATGTTCCGCCTCATTTTTATGACATTTTTCAACGAATGCAGAGCATCTGAAGATGTGAAAAAACATATTCACGAAGCACCCAGATCCATGACCATCCCTTTAATCATACTGGCCTTTCTTTCCGTGGTCGGCGGATATATCGGCATTCCCAAGGCGCTGGGCGGGAGCAATCTAGTGGAACATTTCCTTGAACCGGTTATCGGGTTCGGAAAGGGTAAAATCTTTCAAGACGCCGCCGGCCATGCAGTAATGCACGGGGTGGAAACCGCCGGACATCATTCATATACCATGGAATACCTCCTTATGATCATTACCACACTCATTGTGCTCGGGGGTATCTTCACCGCATACACGATGTACATGAAAAAGAGGGAGATTCCCGAGAAACTCGCTCAAAAGAATCCCTTATTATACAGACTTCTGCTCAACAAGTGGTATATTGACGAACTGTATGAGTGGAATGTGCTTAATCCGCTTCATACATTCAGTATCTTTTTATGGAAAATCACCGACGCTTTGGTTATTGACGGCCTGGTGAACAAAACCGCTCAATTTTTCATGTGGTGCGGCAGTATGCTGCGTCACATCCAGACCGGTTATGTGCAACGCTACGCGATAACCTTTGTTGCGGGTACGGTGGCAATTGTCATGTATTATGTCTTTTTAATGTATGTTTAGGATGAGACCTCGTTAGGTCGAAACGAGGGCAAGTCGTTAAGATGATCCAATTTTATGTGAACAACACCTGAAAATAGCAACTTCTGGAGATAACAGAATGAACCAGCTTAATTTCCCGATCATCAGTTTCACTATTTTCTTTCCTCTGGCCGGGGTGTTTTTGCTTCTTTTTATACGGGGCGATAAAGAGAAAAGTTATAATCTTATGCGGAAAGCCGCCTTTGTAATATCCCTTTTTGAATTCGCGGTATCCCTGGCTTTTCCGATTTACTTTAATTCCGAAACGCCGAATATGCAGTTTGTGGAGCATGTCTCCTGGGTCAAAAGCATGGGGCTTTCTTATTTTGTCGGCATAGACGGAATAAGCCTCTGGCTGGTGGTGCTCACAACTTTTCTTGTTCCGTTATGCATTCTCTGTTCATGGACGTATATCCAAAAATACGTCAAAGCATTTCTGATCAGCATGCTTCTTCTTGAAACAGCGATGATCGGGGCTTTTGTATCTCTGGACCTTGTGATCTTCTACGTTTTCTGGGAACTGATGCTCATACCCATGTTCCTGCTCATCGGCGTTTGGGGCGGGCCGAGGCGCATCTATTCCGCAATCAAGTTTTTCCTGTACACGGCGGCCGGAAGCCTGCTCATGTTTGTGGCGATTATCTATCTATATTACTACAATTACAAGATCACCGGAATTGCCACCTTCAACCTTCTGGAGCTGTACAACCTGCATATACCCATATCCATTCAGTTCTGGCTTTGCATGGCATTTTTCATTGCTTTTGCCATCAAGGTTCCCATGTTTCCGTTCCATACATGGTTGCCCGACGCCCATGTGGAAGCCCCGGCCGCCGGAAGCGTCATTCTTGCCGCCGTTCTTCTTAAAATGGGAACTTACGGTTTTATACGATTTGCAATGCCGCTTTTTCCTTATGCATCACACCAGTTCTTACCGATTATCGCGGTTCTGGCAGTTATCGGAATCATCTATGCGGCACTCGTGGCATGGGTCCAACCGGACATGAAAAGCCTCGTGGCCTACTCCAGCGTAAGCCACCTGGGGTATGTGATGATCGGACTTTTTGCTTTAAATATGCAGGGTGTTGAAGGGGGGATTTATCAGATGATGAATCACGGACTCAACACGGGCGCCCTGTTTATCCTTGTGGGTATCATCTATGAAAGAAGGCATTCCCGGATGATGGAGGATTTCGGAGGTCTCGCAAAAGTCATGCCGATCTTTGCCACGTTCCTGATGATCGTTACCCTTGCGTCGGTTGCCGTGCCCGGAACAAACGGTTTTGTGGGAGAATTCATGATCCTTGTCGGTGTTTTCAAGACGTACCCGCTTTTTGGTGTGTTTGCCGTCTCAGGAATGATCTTCGGGGCCACCTACATGTTATGGATGTATCAGCGGGTCATGTTCGGACCTGTTGATAAAAAGGAAAACGAAAATGTTCCGGACCTGAACCTGCGTGAGATAGCCACCATGCTCCCCATTGCCGTGCTTGTTTTTGTGATGGGAATTTTTCCGGGATATTTCATGAGAAAAATGGACGCTTCGGTCTCGCTTTTTATCAACCGATTCAATAAAGACTATCAGATGTATGTTCAAGAGGCGACCGGAAAAACCAATATCAACCTGGCGATAGAAAATGCCTCCCTGATACTATCGGAGGATCGGTCTTTAGACCAGAATGAAATAATAAAAGACAGACCTTTATGATTAAAGGTTTTTTTGCACCATAAATTTGGAGGAACGAATGGAGACGTTGGAGTTCATTCTGCCGGCAATAAGCTACTCGGCTGTTTGGCCGCAAATTATTCTTGTTGCAACCGCATTGTTCGTATTGCTTATTGATGTCTTCAAGCGAAAAGCAAAAACGGCTTCCATCGCGTTTATATCGCTTGCCGGGTCCATGATTGCACTCGCCTGCCTGGTGATGACATGGCCGACCAGTGGCGGATCTTCTTTCGGCGGGATGGCTTTTACAGACGGATTTTCTTTCTTTATCACCCTGACCGTCTTACTGATTTTGATTATGACCATCATGATCTCCATTAACTATCAGAAGTTTTTCTTAGGGATAAACTGCGGCGAGTATTACGCCCTTATCCTTTTCGCCACTTGTGGCATGACCCTGATGGCGGCGGCAGGCAACCTGATTCTTGTTTTTGTAGCCCTAGAGACCATGTCGGTCTGTATCTACGCCCTTGCGGGTTTTCATAAAGATCAACTCCGGTCCACCGAGTCGGCGTTAAAATACTTTCTGCTAGGAGCCTTTGCCTCGGGTTTTCTTCTTTACGGATTTGCACTGATCTATGGCGCCACCGGCACCCTGGACATTGCAAAGTTAGGCAAATTCATGACGAGTCATCCTCAGATACTGAATTCAAAGCTCCTTTTTGCCGGGCTGATTATGATGACCGTCGGCTTCGGCTTCAAGGTTTCCATGGTTCCTTTCCACATGTGGACGCCGGATGTTTATGAAGGCGCCCCTACGGTGATCACCGGTTTCATGGCCACCGGCGTAAAGGCAGCTGCTTTTGCGGCGCTGATCCGGGTCATCCTTGTCCCCCTTATTTCTCTCAAAGGGGACTGGACGACCATCATGTGGATTGCGGCTTTCCTGACCATGACCGTCGGGAACATCGTGGCGTTGGCTCAGGCAAACATAAAACGCATGCTTGCTTACTCAAGCATCGCCCATGCTGGATATATCCTCATCGGATTTGTAGCCGGCACCGGCCTTGCCCAGGCCGGGATGCTGTTCTACCTCCTGGCATATGCTTTAATGAACATCGGGGCCTTCGGTATTGTGGCGCTTCTCGGGAAAGAGGAAGGGGAATATGACCAGATATCCGATTTTGCCGGTCTGGGGTTTAAATACCCCATGATGGGGGTGGCCATGTCGGTCTTTATGTTTTCCCTTGCCGGAATTCCGCCCAGTGCCGGATTTATGGGTAAATTCTATATATTTACCGAAGGCATAAAAGCCGGCTATGTCTGGTTGGTCATTTTCGGCGCCATAAACAGTATCATTTCGATTTATTACTATCTTAGGGTGGTCGTGGTGATGTACTTCCATCCTTCCGAAGAACGGGTTGTCATGCCGAAACCCTCTCGGACCACCGTGCTTGCTCTTGCCATTGCATGCTGGGGCGTGCTTTTGATGGGAATATTTCCCTCATACTTCTGGTCCTTTGCAACCCATTGCGTATTCACCCTTATGTAACAAAAAGAGAAAATCGGCTTAAGTTGCAATCACAGGAGTTCCTAACCATGCACAGAAAAATGTGCACAATACACATTTTTCTGTGCATTTTTTATTTGTTTATCCCTCCTCCGATTTTCCATCCCATCCCATCTGCGCGTTTTCAAACGGGTTGCATTTTACTATGAGCGTCTGAATTTATTGTTAAATAAAGGTGTTGTGCGAACTTTAAATGAGAAAGCTCTCCTCAAATTATGCTTGTTGCAAGATAAAAATCTTTTTGGCACAGGTATTGCTTAGGAATTTTTTAACCCGGATTTTTCATGAAGAATTTGTTTTTAAATTATAAACGTCAGAATGTTTAATTAAAGGAAACGGTTTGTCAGTCTTTTAGACCGAATATTTCATGAAAAATTTCGAGAGGTCTTTATTCATATATTCAATTCGTAAAAAAATCAGTTAATCTTCTGTTCGCTGATATTCTCATTTAGGCTTCAATCTCTTCTCCCGTACCCGGCTGATTGCTGATAATAATTATATCCTAATCGAAGTCGATTCATATTCTTTAATCAAAATCATAGGAGGAGAATAAAATGCAGATAGACATGCACTATTACGGCACTTATGCAATGGCCCGCGCAGCGGGAATTACTCGAGATGCGGCTAAGGTAATCGCCACTGCGGCCCAGTTCGTAGACGACAACGCCGTAAAAGACAGCATAGAGTTTCGGGACGGAGGACGACTGGATGCCGAAGCCACAGCTCATCATGCTATTGATCGAAAGAATATTGATCTGGAAGATCAGAGGAAAATATGGGTTCCCTTTCACTTTCTTCCGGGAAACCATGGTAAAACCTATACGGAGCGATTGTTGTGCCGTAAAGACAGTGAAATCGCCCGTGAAATGGTGAAATACAATCTGTCTCTGGCCGATCGATCCTATGCCCTTCCTCTTATTGGAATCACGGCCCATGCTTATGCCGATACCTTCTCCCATTACGGATTTTCCGGCATCAGTTCGCGTAGAAATAAAATCGTTAATGACAGTTTCAAATTTAAGGGTTTAGACACAAAAACGGAAAATTATATCCTGGATAAGGCGGAAAGATTCAAGGAAGATTATCCGGGGGAGGACGGTTGGTTATCCAACGTCAAATCCTGGTTCGCTGAAAAACTTTCCGGAGCGCTCGGTCATGGAGCTGCGATGACTTTTCCGGACAGGCCTTATCTCAAGTGGTCATTTAAGTATGAAGATCCGGAAATTGACAGTGGAGAGAGAGACAATCCTGCAACTTTCACAGAAGGCTGTGAAGCCCTGCACAAACTCTTTCGTAACTTTTGTCAATCCCGACCGGACTGTGCTGAAAATAAATATTCAAGATTTTCGGATATTAAGAAAGAGGTTGAGGCCATTCTTAATTTACAGGCGCCAAAAGAGAAACGGATTCGGGCATGGCAGATCGCGGCAAAAAACGGGAATCTTTTTCCAACCGGCCCGGAAACCATTCCAAAGTATAATGCGGATTTTTGGCATAATGAGCGAGAAAATCTGGTTAGAAAAAAAGATTCAGGCGTTGCAACTGGACTTTCCATATACCGGTTTTACCAGGCAGCGGCAGTATACAGGACTTATATCCTGCGAATTTTGTTGCCATCAAAAGGGCTGGTAGTGACCTAGTTAGTTTCCATCCATAAACGGCATCTTTCGGCCTCCGGAGGCGTTCTCGCTCGTTTTCAATCCTCGACATAGTGCGCTATGCCTGTCGGAGATCCCGTGATGTTTTCGGGGCGGTTGAAAACTCGCTCGGGCCTTGCCGAAAACCAAAGTCTGCCATTTCTGGATAGACACTAGTTAAAATATTTGAGGAAAGTTTCAATACAATTTTGAAACTATTAAGGCGGTGGAAAAAGAGGTGGTATGAGATCTCCCTTGTCAAAGAAAATCGTAAACTGGCTGCTCTCTTTTTTCTCAAGTTGTGGTTACCAATTCCCGACCGCTGTGTGGCTTAATGAAGGAGGATAAAAATGGAACTGCCGATAAAAGGAGAAAAGGTGCCGTTTCCTAAAATCAAGGAAATATGCGAGTTTTACGGTCTGAATGATCTGTGGATAAAGATCGAAGAAGACCCACCGGCCAAACCCTTCAAAAGTGACGGTTGCTCGATCTGGTTTGATTCATGGGAGGGAATTAGCATGTATCCAGCCTGCTTTCTGCACGATTTAAAGTACTGGGCCGGATATCCGGATGAGGATGTGGAGAGATTGGTTGCAGATGCAGAGTTAATGATTGACGTTGCCCGTTTGCTGGGCAAGACAAAAATGGCGGAGACCATGTTTCACGGTGTGCGTGTAGGAGGCCATGAGATTTTCAAGCGTTCATTTTCTTGGGGTTTCGGGCGCGAAAGTTAACAATTTGACGGTCTCGTAAAAAGTCCAACTTCTGCGTTGTGCTGCATTTCGCAATCATTCAACGTACGAAAAGTACCCCTCATGATTACAAAATTTGCACCTCATGATTACAAAATTTGCACGCCTTGAATTTGAACTTTTTACGAAACCGTCTAAATCGGACTTTTTACGAGTTTATCAATAATTTAGATGGAGAAAAAAACAAAAGCCAAAAATTCAGTGAGGAGTTATTACAATGAGACGATCTGAACCACATATCACTCGATTAATGCAGTATGGACTCATTGCTCAATAGCTAACAACCTTGAAAAATTACAAAAAACCAAGAAAGTATTCCGGTGGATAGTAATTCTATTAATTTTAATAAATTTCGCAACGGTAGGCGTTTGTTTTTACAGGCATCATTTATACGTTAACGAAATAATAAAAATTGATGAGCAAAATAATATAACAACAACGATTAAAAAGGAGCGCAAAGATCATCTAAGAAATAAAATATCCTTTTGGGATTCTATTGTGGCGGGGGTGATACTTGGATGCCCCTTTGTAATAATTGCAATATATTATTTCTACAATAATATTCTTAGGCCTCTTCAAACAAATGATCGGGAAGCTGTAATGAAATATGGAGATCAGAGCATCAATGCCCCGATGTCCAGATGGTTTTTCCCGCCGCTCATTTTTCTGCCATATCAAAATTCGGTACGGATGAGATAACATCAGCAGAGCACATTATTTCACAGTCGATTCTTCTAATTCAGTTGCAGGATGATATTAAAAAATTGCGGAAAGTCGGAATTCGAGACATCCTTTCGTTTAAAGCAATCGTTAAAAATAGCGGCATTGATAATGTCGTCACCGCAGGAAAAATCGACAAAGAGATATTAAATGGAATAGTGAAACTGCTGGAAAGTGAACCCATGAAAACAAAAGTGAAAAGTATTGCCCGTTATATTGAGGAAACCACAAATGAGGAAATTTTAAAAATGACTGCCCTTCCGTCTGTCCAACCGTAATAGAATAATTTTATTTCGAGGAATGCTATCAGAAGGGGCGGAGAGCCACACAGGTGAACCCGCACGACCCTAAGATGCCGTACATTATTACCATACTTCGTTGACTTGACGTCTATACTACATCAAACTGCCAAAAGCCGATGCATGTCAATACTCAGACGATGACCCAGAATATGAGGACCCACAACAACAGACTGATAATACCCCCAATAACGGCACCCTTGAAGAAAAACATTGAGTCATTATTAAGGTCTTTTTCCACAACGTTATGGATCTTTTTAAAGATTTGAACAGAATTAGTTGCTTGCATTTTGTAATATCCCCCCCCTTTTTTTATTAATTTAGCAAAACCTGTGCCAGGTTTCTTTTATGATTCCTTCTGTTTCAAATACTGTTTATTTTTAATAGGTTAGGCAGATTACTCCCATTATCATCCATAAATCCCAAGTGGGTAAATTTTGCCAATACAACTTAAGCATGTGGCAAAAAATT
>JAFDHQ010000211.1 GCA_019308685.1 Deltaproteobacteria bacterium | reverse complement strand
TCCAAAACGCTTCCTTATCTTACCGTGGGTTGAATTTTCTTTGATCCTGACCCGTTCAGTGGTTCCAATAAAAAGTATCGTGTTTGATTTTGGTGCAGCGTAGCGACGGTGTGTTTCTCTTGGAAACCGACTGACTGTTTGAAGGGCTTTAGCACGCGTTAGTCTGAGCCGAATGAAATGATAACTAAAGAAATCAATGGGATAAGTTAGTGACGAATTGTTCTTAATAACTTGGGCGCGGCTCGGGCTTACGGGTATTTAAGCACAAGTTTCAGTCGGTTGGAAAGAGATACACACCGTCGTGGAGCGTTCTTACTGTATAGCAATCCAAATGCGTTTGCCCTGAAAAGAAAGGCTTTTTTGTTTGCCTAATCCGGAAGAATCTATTATTAAAAAGCTTTCATACAAATAAGATATTTGATATTTTTCATAAATTTTTCGAGACAAGTACTATGGCAACCGAAAAAGGTGTTGTAATTAAGGCCGATTCCACAACAGCATGGGTAAAAACCGCGAAAACCCATGCCTGTGAAGGCTGTGCTGCGAGGAGTTCCTGTAATGTCATGGGTGGGGGCAAGGAAATGGAAGTGAAAGCGATTAATCATGCCGGGGCAAAGGTGGGTGAAAAGGTCGTGATTAGTTTTGAAACATCCCCGTTGTTAAAAGCTACTTTTATGCTTTATGTATTGCCGGTTCTGTTCTTGATGGCGGGCGCCTTTATCGGCAGTAAAATGGCGCCTTTTTTTAATCTCAATGCATCGGCATTATCGGTAATTATCGGTTTTCTGTTTTTCGGGCTCATTATTATCTTCGTAAAATCAAAGGGAAACAAACTCGCCGAAAAGGACGAATATCGGCCGAAAGTTATAAAAATCCTAAATGAGCTGTAGCGTTTGATTCAAACTTCAGGCAGTGTCGGGGTTCTCCGACCTCCGAGGATTGGGAACAGATTCTTTTTGCTCTTCCTTAAAGACAAGGGCGGCCACCGGGCAGATATCAACACATGCATTGCAATTTTCGCACTCAAGTGTTGACAGATCCATTACCCCGTAGAAACTTATGATTGTATCAAATCCTCGCTTTGAAAAGGTCAGAGCCGATTGACCGTTCTTTTCACGGCACACATGAATACATTTGCCGCACAACACACATCGGTTGGGATAATAATCCAAAAAAGGATGGGTCCGGTCTATCTCAATTTCCCTGAGGTGTCTCTCCAGGCCTTTGGGCTTTAATCCCACCTTTAAGAATTTTGCAATTCTCTGCAATTCGCATTTTTTATTGGCCGGACAATTCTTACAGTCCACATGGTGAACCGACAAAAGCAGTCGAAGGGCGGTTCGTTGCAATTGCCTGACTGCAGGGGTGTCGGTGTGGACCACCATGCCATCTTCGACAAAAACGCTACATGAGGGAACCGGTTGTCTTTGCCCATCGATTTCCACAAAGCACATCCGGCACGACACCGAAGGAGGATCAATGCCTTGCAGGTAACACAGATTGGGAATATAGATGTCGTTATCCAGGCAGGCCTTGAGCAGAGGGGTCCCGTGTTTTGCTTCAATTTCTCTATTGTCCACCCGTAATTTCGGCATGCCTTCTAATCCTCTTTCTTTTCCTGCTTTTCTTGCGGCGGCTTTTCGATATGGGGAACCCGGTCCGGAGGGGATACCTTTCGAACCGCATCATATTCCGGGGGGCATACTACCATGCACTCACCGCATTTTACACAAAGCTCCTGGTCAACCCCCTTTTTTCGATTGCTCGTGGTAAATACCGCCTCCACCGGACAACAGGTGGCACAGGCGTCACAGCCCCGGGCGCACAGATCCAAATCAAAATAAAAGGCGATCATGGGCCGGCACATCAAGGCCGGACACCGCTTTTCATAGATATGGGCTTGGTATTCATCCCTGAAATATTTTATAGACGTGAGAACCGGATTGGGGGCGGTTTTACCCAGCCCGCAAAGGGATCCGGCTTTGATGTCCATGCTCAACGTCTCCAGTAGTTCAATGTCGCCGTCTTCGCCTTCGCCCCTGGTTAACCGCTCCAGTATTTTAAGAAGATGGTAGGTCCCGATTCTGCAAAATGTGCATTTCCCGCAAGATTCGTTTTGGGTGAAATCAAGAAAATAGCGGGACACCTCCACCATGCAGGTGTCTTCATCCATGACCACCATGCCCCCGGATCCCATCATTGCCCCGGCTTCGGTTAACGAATCAAAATCAATGGGGGTATCCAGAAAATCTTCATTCAGACACCCCCCGGAAGGCCCGCCGATCTGAACGGCCTTGAATTTTTTGTTATCCGGAATACCGCCGCAGATATCGAAAATAAGGGATCTTAAAGTCACGCCCATGGGTATTTCAACCAAACCCGCGTGAACCACATTGCCCACCACGGAGAAAATAGCGGTGCCCGGAGAGTTTTCCGTTCCGATGTCTTTGTACCAGGCCGCGCCATGATCCAGTATCGGAGGAACCGAGGCCAGGGTTTTTACATTGTTAATGACCGTGGGCGTGTTCCACAGACCTTTTTGAACCGGATACGGTGGACGGTGCCGGGGCATCCCTCGATACCCCTCGATGGATCGGATCAGGGCCGTTTCCTCACCACAGACAAAGGCCCCGGATCCCCGGAACACATCGATCTCAAGATCCAAGGAACTTCCCAAAACCGATTCTCCCAAAAGACCCAGTTCCGTGGCCTGCCGAATCGCTTTGGTCACGATGGTCACCGCAAGCGGATATTCCGCCCGCACATAAATGATGGCTTTTTTTGCGCCCACCGCATACGCGCAAATGGCCATGCCTTCGATAACCTGGTGGGGATTGCTTTCCAGGATGGTTCGGTCCATATAGGCCCCGGGGTCGCCTTCGTCTGCGTTGCAGATCACTATTTTTTCCTGAGCCCCTGCACTTCTGGCCAGTTCCCATTTTCTGCCCGTGGGAAATCCCGCACCCCCCCTTCCTCTCAAACCGGAATTCTGAACTTCTGTGATGATCTCATCGGGACCCAGTTTTAAGGCCTTGACAAGACTTGAATATCCGCCGTCAGCAATGTAGTCGTAGATGTCTTCCGGATCGATACGACCGCATTTTTCCATGACCACACGCTTTTCCTGGTTAAACCGGGTGAATTCCATGACCCAGGGAATCAGATCGTTTTCTTCCATGGCCCCGTAAACGTGTTCGAATCGGGGATCTCCTTCTTTTAAAAACAGCTTGGCGAGCATTTTGGCCTTGCCCGCAGTCACCTCATGATAGAAAATCGGTGGAAATCCCGAGTCCGGATGGTCTATGATCACCACCGGTTCCGCATAGCAATGTCCCAAACATCCCACCGTATGAATACGGGCGTCAATATGGTATTCATCCAGTGCGTCTTCAAATGCCTTTCGGGTTTCCAGAGCGCCGGAGGCAATGCCGCAGGTGGCCATGCCAATATGTATTTTGGGAACCGGCGCCTCCCTGAATTGATTTCGACGGTTCTCGGCGTCTTTATAAATTGCGTTAAATGTTTGATCTATTTTTTTATTACTGGCCGGATTCATCTTGTATCTTTGCTCTTTCTTCCATTTCTTTTTCTATTTCAATCCGCATCAAAAGTCCTTCCACCTTGCTGGGCGC
>JAFDHQ010000028.1 GCA_019308685.1 Deltaproteobacteria bacterium | reverse complement strand
AAACCGATCTTGTCTGAAAAATACGATAAATGGGATCTGCGAAATAAGGACTTTGACTTGCTGGTGAGACTCGCGGAACGGTATCGAAGTCTTATGAGGTTTATAGAGACATATACTTTGGACCCCATAACATCAACAGTTGCATCAAGATTGGACAACCAGGATGTGGTAACCCTGATAACCGTTCACAGCGCCAAGGGCACAGAATCGCCTGTTTGTTATGTTATTCGGGTTGAACCGGGAATGTATCCTCACATTCGCAGTTTAGGTGCTGAGGATGATGAGGAAGAAGAACGACGGATCTTATATGTTGCCATGACCCGAGCAAAGAATGAATTAATCCTCACCCGTTCAGAAGGTCCAAGCAGTTATTCATATTCATACGGAGATGCTGCAGAAGCGTATTTTTTATCAGATGTGCCGGATAAGCTTGTCGAAGAACACTGGCAGTATGAGATGTATCTTGAAAAAGATGACGATTTTCTTACGTAAAACTTTCCAGAAAATCGAAAATAGGATTCTACCCTCTTATAACCACTTTATTTCATTCCGGTAATTCCACCGAAAAACCACCAAAATAGCGGTTCGTGGTAAATGTAAAGAACAGCGTATTACAGTTTGTTTCTTGGATATAATCGACTGATTAATTGTAATTTCATTGGCAATTGATGTCCGTGCCCACAACCCACGGTTTATTTAAAACGATGAGTTTCTAAAGAAAGAATAGTTTCGAATTAACTGATACTACAGAACTCAAAATATATCCACAACCGTTCCACATATCCGCCTCAATACCGATCTTCCGCCTGTTCTAATTTTTTCCTATCAAAACCATTTTTAATTTCATGACAGACCAGAACCTATTGAGACAATGCCATAAACTTGCTGCGGCGCGCCAAACAAAATCCAAAAGAGGTATCTCCCTATGCAACAAGAACTTCCAAAAATACGCACTGTCCACATGACCAACTTATACCTATCCGTCCCCGAGAATCTGGAAAAATTTCTCCGCGAATTCCGGCAAATCCTAAAAGACAATTATCAAATAATAACAGTCGAAGGTGAGGAACGATATGCCTGCGGGCAGGAACACACGAAATTAAACCCGGACTGGGTGCCCTTTAAGCATCTGGAACGTTATTGCTTGGAGCAAGGGCTCGATGATTTTGAGGTCAGGGATTTTTTAGAGGAATATCTCCAACGCCCGATCATTTGTGAGTGTGACATCTTGATCGACCGGAGGGAGGAGCGGAAAATGGATCTCATAGAACAATTTGGGATGGATTTTGAGGGTTATGACTTGGTGGATTGAAAGTCGGGAGGGTTGTTAAAATGGTTAATTGCCGGTTGAGGAAACATTAGAAGATTTATGCTGGCAGTCTGGTTGGTGTATTTTTAAGATATCGTTTGAGTATCATAACAGTTAACTGTCTGAGGTTAAAAAGGATATATAGCAGATATCGGCAATAGGGTTGCTTCGCGATCAGTTGGAGTTATTGTACATTAAGTGTTAAGTAAGGATGTTGTCATGGTAGATATCTGCACCTTACTGAACAGTGCAATGTTTTGGTACTGTTGATTTAATTGACTTCCTAAAGTTAATATCTCACAAACACATCCCCTCTATTAACAGAGTGCATGAGGCCTGCATCCTATCACGATGCTGCCTCTTTTCATAATATGGAACGCCTTTTACTTTATCCGCCACAAGATTATAGATTTCTTGAAACGTGATTTGCTTGTCATTGTTAAAATCAGCATCCCCAATTACAGCCTTCAAAGAGAAGTAAGTTAGCATTCTATGCTGTTTTTCAGGGTATCAACTATTTTCTCAAGACCTGACACATTTCAAGAAAATATTTATTATCCCTCCACCCCTTTTTCAAGCTCATCCAGTCTGTCAGGCTCAGAAACAGCAATGTCCACAAGGCACTTGGGGATGGAACTCTGATCGCACATAACTCTGATTTCTTTCTCCTGATCGCTAAATTCCATGATTTCGCGAATGGACTCGATGTATTCGAGCATCTCATCCGGCGGAATTTCTTCCAATTTAGGTCCTGCAGCCTCTTCCTTTTTCCGTGCAGCCGCCTCTTCTTCTAACCTTTGTTTTTCCTTTAATTCCGCTTCCATTGCCTGTTTGACATCATTGATCGCGTTCTGGTCAACTTTCGCCATCTCGATTATCGATTTTTCGGAGACGTTATTCGTAAGAAGGTGCTTCACCTTTTCTTCGTTGGACTTGCCCTCTACTGCCTCAAGCAGCTTGGCTATCCTTTTCCTCTCTGCACGTTCCTTTTCCATCTCGGTGTTCACCTGTTTCAACTTCTCCCCGGTAATGTCCAACGCGTTAGTAATTACTTCAGGACCTACTTTTTCCTCAATGAGTAATCGGATACCTTCATCGTCGGGCATGCCTTTTGCCTTGGTAATGAGCAGATCAAGTTTTGTCTTCTCGACAATCCGTATCACATCTGGTCTACGCTCGGCTAATTTGAGTTCTGGCCATGTTTTTCCGAGGTCGTTGATGAGCTTATTCACTACAAAATAAAGGTCAGCCACGTCCTCCAGTGTAAGTGCGGCGATCGCAGTGTTGAAATCCTCCATAAGGGGCCTTCCTACCTTGCGTGCGTTATCCATTGCGTATCTCAATTGACGAATATTGCCCCCATGACGCGAAACATTATAACCTGCGTTGTCAAGTTCACCCGCAATCCGTTGAATCGATGCTTCAAAGTTTTCCTCTGATAGGTCCCGCGAATCGAGCTCAAGGATATTCTTCTCGATTAACAACCAGAGAGGCTCTTTTTCTGTTGCGTCGCTTGTCGTCATTTTCAATCTCCTTTTTAATGTTTTATATCGAAAATAAATGCACCGGTCGAATCCCTCCGAAACAGTGTCTTTGACTCCCTCTATGATAAAAACAAGTTGATAAGAACCTGCTTTCCCAACCATAGACTATAGAGAAGCATCTAAGTGGGTCAAGAAAAAAAACCACAACTTGTATGGAGCGGTCGGCCAGCGCACACTATTATCAATGAATGACTTCATCGGCGTGAGTTTGGCGTATCGTTTTTCGCCCAATCGCAAGATGAGCAGGGCGTAGCAGCTGTTTTTATCCTTATGGGAATTTTGTAAATTGCTTTTAAATCGGCTGAAATTTTAATGAATTAAATCTTGAGATATCAGGACAAAAAAACAAATATCAGCCGATTGCGATAAATTGAGACTATCTTATAAAAACGGTCTTGTCAAAACCTTTGATCTCTTACCATTCTACAAAAATTAAATGAAATGTCAAGAGGTTATGATATCATTTAGAGACCAAAATCTAAAAGGCGCTACAAAAAACTGTTTATAACCTAAAAAAGTGTCTCTTTTTAAGAAAATTTGGGTTTCCACACCGTTCCGACATTTGCCCCCGCCCCCAAGTAATTTCAATCAAGCTTTCTTTTCAAAATCAGACAATATTCTTTGTTCATAAAATAAAAATCCACCCGAAAAATCCAATATAACGCCCCATCTATATATATAAATTCATGTATGGAACCCGTATTTGCTTAACCATTATTGTTTTAATCATTTAACATGGGAAAGGAGGTTGCCTATTGAATTTTTACAAGCTGTTTTGGAGTGTTGTGGGAGTTGTATTGTCTATCCTTTTAATCTCTTACCTATTATCCACCATCCTGCCGGAAAAATATCTTTTTATAAGCTTCGCCGTACTGCTCGGGCTTCTTGCTATACGTAAAATAAATGAAAAAGAATTAACCGAAGAGACAATAAAAGAAATATTCAAAGAAAGAAATTTGTTGGACTTCGTGCCTGGAAAGTTCGCGAAGCCGAAGGGAGTCCGTGCTGGGGAGCCAAAAATTTAAAGGATAGGATAAAACCTGGCCTTTTTTATTATGAAATATTGGGGTTACATACTTCAAAGCCAAATTACGGGGCGTTATTATCGCGGACATAATAGCAACTTGTTTCGTCGCCGTAAACATGATCAGGTTCATTAATGGTTAGTTGGCTACTATGGACCATGGTTTTTCTTTTATTCGTGTTTCCTGAGCGTTCCTTCCTCTACCCTTCTTATTTAAATTTCCTTGAAACAGCCTGACAGGTGAGCTATATGAGATATAATTCAATGTTCCGGAAACGCTATGAATGAAACCACTTTAATAGAAAAACTGATAAAAATTGAGGCCCTGTTTGCAGGGGCTGCCACGGACGGGGAACGCGCTTCTGCAGATCAAGCCCGGCAACGCATATTAAAACGGCTTCAGGAACTGCTCCTCCAAGATCCACCGGTTGAGTATAAATTCACCTTTAGCGACATGTGGTCCCGAAAGATTTTTGTGACCCTATTGCGTCGGTACGGTTTAACCCCTTATCGTTATTATCGTCAGCGATATACCACAGTAATGGCGAAAGTACCCAAGCATTTTTTGGATGAAACGCTCTGGCCGGAATTTCAAAAGATTAATGAGGAATTGAATTCGTATTTACAAGAAGTTACCGATAGGGTTGTCAAAAAGGTGCTACATGAAGACATCTCGGATGCGGTTGTTGTAGAACAGCCTTTAAAAATAAGTTTGGATCAAAATTCGATTTCAAAAAATCCAATAACTGCTCAAAATGAAAAGCCGAGCATGCCTTCTGAAACCCATAAAACAAATTCTCACAAAAAGAAAAAAAAGAAAAAGAGAAAAAAGAAAAAACGCAACCGATAGCGAGTGCTGTCTGGAACTAAAAAGTGTAAAATATACAAAAAAGTTGTTGTGATTGTATAGAATTGAAAAAAATTAACAAAAAGAAAAAAAATTATTCCGTATATTCAATGACCTTGATCCTCATCTTGGAACTGAATTACGGTTAAAGATCTGGTGACCAAATCAGAGGCATGCGCTGCCGAAAGAAAATGTCGAATGAAATAACGGGAAAAGCGCTCATGTCGGTGTATTTCCAAAACAAGGAGCATGTTGTCGTAGGGGTCATTTCGGACACTCATGGTGTTTTACTGCCGGCAGCCATAAAAGCCCTTCACGGTGTTGACCTGATTATTCATGCCGGAGACATTGGCAATACCGGGGTTATGGATGAACTGAAATCCATGGCTCCGGTCGTGGCGGTGCGGGGCAACATGGATATGAAGAAAAGTTTAAAGGAACTTCCCGAAACAGAGGCCATCCAGGTGGGTGATGTTCTGCTGTATATCATTCATGATATTAACAAGTTGGATATCGCCCCGTCGGAGGCTAATTTTAACGCCGTAATTTTTGGTCATCTCCATTATCCTTCTGTTACGAAACACAACGACGTGCTCTTTGTAAATCCCGGCAGTGCCGCACAGCCCCGCCGTAATTCTTCGGCGTCGCTGGCATTACTCCATATCCGGGGAAGTTCCATAAAAACACAGATCGTGGACATTGTTGAGTGATCGGTGCCCAAAGAAACCATCCGGCATGGCGCATAAGAGTTATGAAATCAGAAAAAATCAAACTAAAAGTTGATGATGAGGTTTTATCCGCGGTTGTTTCAGCCCCTGATACTTTGAATGCGAACACCAAGACGGGGTTGATATTCCTGGGATATCCTCTGCATGCCCCGGGTAAAAAGGATAAGCTGAAGGATGCACATCTGTATCATATAAAAGTGCCGGTACTGTTCTTTGCGGGCACCAGAGATTCATTATGTGATTTAAGCCGGCTTAATAACGTTCTTGATAAGCTGATATGCCAATGGGATCTGGAAATAATTGACGGCGGGGATCATTCATTCAAATTGCTCAAATCCGATCCTCGCACACAAAAACATGTTCAGAACCAGATTCTAAGCAAGTGTCTGGATTGGTTGCAGATAGATTGATTCAGGTAATAAGGCTCCCATCATAGCATTTTAGGAGTATTTGAAAGAAGTTAATATGGTCATCAGGCCTTTAGTTGGTGTGGCAGTTATTGTGTTTAAAGATAATAAGGTGTTGCTGGGTAAACGAAAAAATGCTCACGGCGCGGGAACCTGGGCATTTCCGGGCGGTCATTTAGAATTCAACGAGTCCATTGAAGCATGCGCCAAACGGGAACTTTTTGAAGAAACGGGAATACACATCAAAAATCTCCGGTACGGCACGTTTACCAATGATATTTTCCGAGAAGATCAAAAGCATTATGTTACCTTATTCGTGATTTCAGAATATGATGATGGAAATCTTGAGTTAAAAGAGCCGGAAAAATGTGAAAAATGGGAGTGGTTTTTTTGGAATGAGTTGCCGGAGCCAAGATTCTTGCCTTTGGAAAATTTATTGAAGCAGGGTTTCAGGCCAGGATAAAACCTGGCCGGTTTAGGTTGTTAGGACCTAAAACCTATAGGAGACCTTTGAAAAACGCCCCTTTTTGCTCAATTTCTGCGTCAGGCTCAAATTTTAATCCTCGAAATACTCAATGTATTCCTGTGGTTAAAATTATCGCCTTTCTTGAACTTAAACAAAAATTGACATTTTTCAAAGGTCTCCTGTAGAGCACGATTTACTCATGAGGCTATAGGATTTTTATGGGTTTCATTTAAAACTTTTTTATTTTTAAATAGAGTTCGTCGAGCTGGGCTTTGCCTGCTTGAGCAGGGGCATTGGTCAGCAGGCACGCTGCTTTCTGAGTTTTTGGGAAGGCGATGACGTCCCGGATGGAAGGCTGTGCGCACAAAATCATCACCAGTCGGTCAAAACCGATGGCGATCCCGCCGTGGGGCGGGGCTCCGGATTCCAGTGCCGAAAGCAGAAATCCGAATTTTTCCTCATAGGTTTCCCGATTCATTCCCAGTGCTGCAAACACCCTTTCCTGCAATTTTCTTTCATGGATACGAATGCTCCCGCCGCCGATCTCCGAACCGTTTAACACCAGGTCATACGCCTTGGATCTGACGGAAAGCGGGTCTTTCTCCAGCAGGTCGTAATCCTCGTCCAGAGGCGCCGTAAAAGGATGGTGCAAGGCCTGATTTCGTTTTTCGTTTTCATCGAACTCCAGCAGCGGGAACCGGGTAATCCAGACAAAACGGAATGTGTCTTCATCTACCATGCCGAGTTTTTTCCCCAGAAAGTTTCGAAGGTGTCCCAGGGCCTCGTTGGTAACCTTAGGTTGATCGGCCACGAAAAATACAAGATCGCCGGGTTGCATATCAATACGCTTTGCCAGGGCCTGTTTTTCATGGTCGGTAAAAAATTTTGCGATCGGCGATTGCCAGGAATCTTCACGCACCTTGATCCATGCCAGACCTTTGGCTCTGTAAATGGAGACAAATTCGGTCAAATCGTCTATCTCTTTTCGTGTAAAATCGATGCACCCCTTGGCATTCAGCGCTTTGACGATTCCCCCCTTTTTAACCACATCGGAAAAGAGCTTGAAACCTGCGTCCTGCACAATGTCCGAAATATCCACGAGTTCCAGCTCAAATCGAATATCGGGTTTGTCCAGCCCAAAACGGCCCACCGCATCATCATAGGAAAGGCGCTCGAAAGGGGTGTTAAGGTTCACGTCCAGAGTATCCTTGAAGAGTTTGACCATCATGTTTTCTGTAATTTCCATCACATCGTTTTCTCCGACGAAGGACATTTCCATGTCGATCTGGGTAAACTCCGGCTGGCGGTCCGCTCTGAGGTCTTCGTCCCTGAAACACTTTACAATTTGATAGTACCGGTCAAGCCCGGACATCATCAGCAGTTGTTTGAAGAGCTGGGGGGACTGGGGCAGGGCGTAAAAGAGACCCGGGTTCACCCGGCTGGGCACCAGATAGTCCCTTGCCCCTTCGGGCGTGCTTCGGGTCAGCACCGGCGTTTCAATATCGATAAACCCGAGGTGGTTCAAATATTGTCTGATGCAAGCGGCAGCCGTGTGTCTTTGGATGATGTTTTTTTGCAAAAGAGGGCGCCGCAGATCGATGTGACGGAATTTCAGCCGTATATTTTCCGAAACATCCAGGTTGTCTTCAATCATAAACGGCGGGGGTTCGGCCGAATTTAATATTTTAAGTTCCGTGGCAAAGACTTCTATCTCACCGGTTTTCAATTTGGGATTGGTCATGCCTTCCAGTCTTTTTTCCACGTTCCCCCGAATGCCAATCACATATTCACTTCGAATAACATGGGCTTTTTTATGGACTTTAGGGCTGACTTCAGGATTGAAAACAACCTGCGTTATCCCTTCCCTGTCGCGCAGGTCCACGAAAATCACTCCTCCGTGATTTCTTCGCCGCTGCACCCAACCCATGAGTACCACTTCCGTACCCACATCATCGGCTCTAAGTTCACAACAGGTATGGGTTTTTCTCATATCTCCAAGTTTATCTAACAATGAATTAACTCCTTTCAACCTAAAAATGCCTAACCCGGACAAGCCCGCCCTCCTGCCAAGTGAAATAATGCGGTCTGCCCGGAACCAAAAATATTTGGCACAAAGGCACTAGGACACGAAGGATTTTGTTTTTATATTTTCAACAACATGTTCGATGGGGATGGAAACCTGTTCTTTGGTGGTCATATTGCGCAAGATAACCGATCCTTGTTTTATCTCATTATCGCCGACGATCAGAACATGTGTTGCGCCCAGCCGGTCTGCCCGTTTCATCTGGCTTTTTAAACTTTTATCGCCAAAATCCATCTCGGTTTTAATTCCCTCAAGACATAACGCGGATTTCCATTCAAAGGCAAGGGACAGGCTTCTTTCACCCAGTGCAGCCAAATAGATATGCGGTGTTTTAATGAAATCATCACGATTCAGTCCTGTAATTTCCGCCAGCCGGTCAAGACCGATGGCAAAACCGGTTGCCGGGGTATCGGGTCCGCCGAGCGCCTTAACCAGGCCATCGTATCTGCCGCCGCCTGCCACAGCACTCTGGGCGCCTAATGATCCGGTCTGAATTTCAAAAGTGGTTCGGGTATAATAGTCAAGGCCCCGGACCAGCCTTTTGTCGATGGTAAACGAGACATTGATAGCCTCAAGGGTTGTCTTGACGGTTTCAAAGTGTCGGCGGCATGCCGGACATAGATAATCCAGAATGGACGGTGCATGAGCCATGGCTTCTCTGCAGGCAGGCACCTTGCAGTCAAGCACACGCAAGGGGTTCCGGTCTTTTCGCCGGACACAGTCCGAACAAAGATTTCCGGTGGAAGATGTCAGAAAATCGGAAAGCACGGTTTTGAATTTTGGACGACATTCCGGACAACCCAGCGAATTGATATGGACTTCAACATCGGAAACAGACAGTCTTGAAAATAAGGTTACCAGCAGAAAAATCAATTCGACATCAACCAGCGGAGAATCCACCCCGAAAATTTCAGCATTGATCTGGTAAAACTGACGGTATCTTCCCTTTTGGGGCCTTTCCCGCCGAAACATGGGGCCGATGGTAAAATATTTTTGGACAGGATCCTTTGAATACAGTTTATGCTGGATGTAGGAACGACAAACAGATGCGGTTGCCTCCGGTCTCAGGGTGATAAAACTCCCCTTTCTATCCGGAAAGGTATACATTTCTTTTTCCACAATATCTGTATCTTCACCAATGCTCCTGGCAAACAGTTCCGTACGTTCCATAATGGGAATACGAATTTCCTTAAAACCGAAATCTTCAAAAAGAAACCTGGCGGTTTTTTCGATATACTGCCAAAGTTCTACTTCCCCGGGAAGTATATCTTTAAATCCTCTGATTAATTGTATCATCCGTTATTTTTTTTCCCATCGCAAAAGTTCTGTGACCTTGCTCAGGGTGCTTCCTTCTTTGATTTCTTCCCGGATGCGGTTTTCCTTTTCGAGCACATCCATGCTCCGGTTTGCATACTCCACCGAAATGGCACGCGGCAGTACCACAACGCCGTCATAGTCACCCAACAACCAGTCTCCGGGTTCTATGTGCATATTGCCCACCGTAACCGGTACGCCGATTTCTCCGAATCCTTTGGGCTCTCCGGCATTGGGCATGATAAGTCTGCTGAAAGCCGGAAATTGCATATCTATGATTTCCGGACTGTCTCTCAGGGCGCCGTCAATGACCACCCCGGCCAGACCTTTCTGCACGGCCGAATGAGTTGCCAGTTCTCCCCAGAGGGCCGGCCCCGCGCCGCCGGCGTCGATAACGATAACATCACCGGGTTCTGCCACGTCAATGGCCTGAACCGGTTTGGCCCAATCTCCCGGATAGGTTCTTACGGTAACGGCACGGCCCACCATCCGGATGCCGGGGAAAAGCGGTCGAATTCCTTGCAAAACACCACCGCGGTGCAGGGCATCGGAAAGATTAGCCGACGATACCAGTTCCAGCATTTCCCTTATTTGAGCTTCTCCTTTTCTCTTAAAAAGGGTGGTACTAATGCTCTGACCGGTATCGATTCCCCGGCGGATATCCCGGGTTGCCTGTTCAGGGTCCATAGCCTTGGTAATGGCACCACCCACAATAACAATAGAGGCACCGGCCTCCACTGCCTTGGCAGCGGTTTCGGAATTGATGCCCCCGGCCACTCCCACAGGAATGGTCAACTCTTGGCATACTTTTCGTAAAATCTCGAAAGGATCTTTTCCTTCCATTTGTTCATCAATGGCACAATGGACCGTTACAATGTCTGCGCCCAACTCTTCAACGAATTTGGCTCTTGACACCACATCTTTAACCGCTATCATATCGACCACAATTTGGGCGCCATAGTTCTTGCCTGCCTGGATACACTCCCGAACGGTTGCATCACTGGATGCGCCAAGCACATCCACTATATTGGCGCCGGCTTTGGCCGCAGTTTCAACCTCGGTTCGTCCGGCATCCATAATCTTCATATCTGCCACAATGGTTTTGTCAGGGAAAAGCTTGCGCAGTTCCCGTACGGCGTTCAGTCCCTCGCTTTTGATAAGAGGGGTGCCCGCCTCAAGCCAGTCAGCTCCGCCGGCAATGCCGGCCTGGGCATTTTTCAGAGCCCGTTTCAAATCCACAAAATCTAATGCCAACTGCAGAACTGGTTTCATGTTTCCTCCTTTATTCAATGACGGTATGTCGCGATGAAACGCTGCCGACATCTTTTTTTCTTTTTTGATAAATGTCCAAAACGATCGCCTCTAGGAAAAGAAAGGCAGATTGTTCAAACAGGGAGCCGGCCATCTGCAATGAATGGGGCTCACCCTCACGGCAAAGCTTGGTGGTCCCGGGGATATGGATGTTCATATCAACCAGAGAGGCCATTTTAGATTCCATATTTCCCAAAATTCCGCAGGTTTTGGCGTGGTATTTTTTAGCACTCTTTACCGATTCCAACGTCGACGGCGTCTCTCCTGATCCGCTCAGAACAATGAGCAAATCATCAGGGGTAATGGCCGGTGTGATGGTTTCACCGCAAAAATACACAGAAAAGCCCAGATGCATCAGGCGCATACAAAAACAGCGAAGGATAAAACCGGCTCTTCCTTGAGCAGAGAAAAAAATGGATTTCGCATCCAAGATCCTCCGAATAAAATCTTGTGCGGCTTTATCACTCAAGCGTTGCACCAAGGGCCGATTTTCCTCCAGGACAGTATCAATCATTTCCCGGATGGTGAACGTTTTACCATTTTTATAACTTGTCGACATCAGATGATGTTTCGTAATTTATCAACTTAATACGTTTTGGTGTTTGAAATAATCAAATTGACCCGAATCCATAATTTATTGAGAAGTGACGATGTTTCAGGTTAAATCCTTATGATTAAATAAATATAAATCAAATATATTGAAAAAACTTACTGTTAAAATGCCAAAGTATGGCGAAATGGTTTCAGTGTGTCAAGAAAATATTAACCACTTCTGCATATGCCGTAAAATTGTTTTTGAGCCGAGAAGTCTTGACTTGCAAGGTCTTGTTGATTATATCTTTGTCACGTATTGTTATAGAACCTTAATTTTGTATGAGTTGGAAGCTTTCATATCCAAGGTAATAATTGACAACTGGAGGAAACATCGATGGATTTTAAATATCATCTCGAAAATGCTTGGAAAATGACACTGCAGTATATTGCCCCCCTGATGTTTATGACTCTTGCCATGATTGCCATAAGCATCATTACGCTAGGTGTTCTGGCGCCGGTAGCCATGGCCGGTTATATGCACGCTATTCTGCTGCTGATAAGAGAGAGGCGCGAGCCAAAGGTTCAGGATATTTTTTCACAAATGCGACTTTTTTTGCCCCTTTTATGCTTTGGTTTTGGTGTCTTCATTATAACCATGATCGGAATGATGCTTCTTTTCCTGCCCGGAGTCGCGTTTTTGCTTGGGGTCTCATTCTGTTGCCTCTACATGCTACCGCTGATGACAGACAGAAATATGGGCCTCATTGATGCGGTCAAGCAAAGTTACGCAATGGTCACAAAAGAGTCTATTGTGGACCAAATCGTTGTTTTTATCCTATTTATAGGCATATCTGCGATTGGTAGTTCCGTATTTATAGGTTCTCTTTTTACCCAGCCTTTGGCAACAATCTTTCTGCTGTCAGTTTATGAAACGCTCGGAAAGGCAACGCCTGTGACACCGCCTGGCCCGCCTCCCGTTCAACCATCCGCGACCGGAGAGTAATTAAAGGTCTCGGAAATTCTACAACTTTTTGGAAATATATGGATATGAACAAAAACAAAATTTCCAAAAATGTTAAAACCATACACCTGATCGCTGTCTGCGGGACTGGAATGGGCGCCCTTGCCAGTATGCTAAAGGATTTGGGCTATACCGTAACCGGCTCGGATCAGCAAATATATCCTCCCATGAGTGATTTTCTCTTAAACAAGGGCATTCAAATTGCCGAGGGTTTTAATGAAAATAATGTTTCATACGGTCCGGATTTGGTGGTTGTGGGAAATGCCGTATCAAAAGATAATCCCGAGGTTGTTAAAATGGATCAAATGGGGCTTGAATTTTGTTCCATGCCCCAGGCTGTCAACAGATTCATTGCAGCGGATAAAAAGCAGCTTGTCATCACCGGCACTCACGGCAAAACCACCACATCTTCGATTTTGGCATGGATTCTTTATCACGCCGGCCTTGATCCTGTCTTTATGATCGGAGGAATCGTAAAAAATTTTAACAGCAATTATTATCTGGGTAAAGGAGAACACATTATCATCGAAGGAGATGAATATGACACGGCTTTTTTTGATAAAGGCCCCAAGTTTTTGCATTATGATCCGTTCATGGCCATACTGACGGGCATTGAATTTGATCACGCAGATATATTTAAGGATATCAATCATGTAAGGCAGGCCTTTGATTCTTTTATCGCCGGCATGTCCCCTTGGAGCACCCTGCTTGCGTATGACAATGATCAAAACGTTTCCGATTTAATCTGCAAAAGTCAGTGCCGGGTTGTACCCTACGGCATAAATGCAAACGCATTGTGGCGTCTGGGTGCTGTTTCCATTGACCCGCCATGGACCTTTTTTGAAGTGTTTAAGCATCGCGCATTTTTCGGAAATTTTAAGACAAGACTTGTCGGAGAACACAATCTGTTAAATTCTTTGTCCGCCATTGCCGTTGCGGATCATTTGATGATCCCGGCAAAGGCAATGGCAACGGCTTTTGAAACATTTGAAGGTATCAAGAGGCGCCAGGAGGTCCGCGGCCAAAAAGGCGGCATTACCGTTATGGACGATTTTGCCCATCATCCCACGGCCGTTCGGGAGACCATCCGGGCGGTCAAACCGTTTTACCCGGAAGGACGGGTGGTTGCCGTATTCGAACCCAGAACCAATTCCAGCATGCGCAACGTGTTTCAGAACATTTATCCACTTTCATTTGACGATGCAGATCTCACATGCATCCGCAATCCCTCTCGCCTTGACAAGATTCCTCCTGCCGAAAGGTTTTCATCCCAAAACCTGGTGGCTGACCTCAAACACCGCGGCAAGAATGCGCACTACTTTCCGGATACCGATTCAATCATCGACTTCATCGTATCAGAAGCCGAACCCGGTGATTTAATCCTGATCATGTCCAACGGCGGATTTGATAATATCCACGATAGGTTGTTGAGCAGATTGTAAACATTAAGATATTTCGCTATCACGACTTCCGAGCCGATTTCAAAACAGTTGACAATATTTCTTTATTGCGTTAACGGGGGCTATCAGTAAGGCTAACCAGAAGGCGAATAAACAATGAAGGGACACATTCTTAAACTATTGAGAGCAGAAAATGACGTTGTTTCCGGAGAAACGCTCAGTTCTCACTTAGGAATTTCCAGGGTTTCCATATGGAAACATATTAAAAAGCTGCGGGACGTTGGATACGATATCCAGGCAACACCCAAAGGATACCGTTTGATAAACGATCCGGACATCCTTTATCCGTGGGAATTCGGGGATAGAGAATTAAAAATTCATTATTTTGATGAAGTGACCTCCACAATGGATGTTGCCGGAAACCTTGCAAGAAATGATTCTCCTCATTTTACCGTCGTGATTGCGGGACGTCAAAGCAAAGGACGGGGCCGTTTGAAAAGAAACTGGCTTTCATCAGAAGGCGGGCTTTATTTTACTATTATACTCAGGCCGCAAATACCGCCGGTGTTCATCTCACGGGTCAACTTTGCGGCATCCATGATTCTTGCCCGAATCCTGCACAACATGTTTCATATTGATGCCAGGGTAAAATGGCCGAACGATATCCTCGTAAATGAAAGAAAGGTTGCGGGATTACTCTCTGAAATGGAGGCTGAAACCGATTTGGTTACGTTTATCAACATCGGTATGGGGGTAAACGTTAATAATGATCCCACCCTGCGTGAACCCATGGCCGTGTCCCTAAAGAAAATCATGGGCAGGAATATTTCCAGGAAACAATTGTTATCCGAGTTTCTGGATGAATTTGAAAACCGCCTTAACAATGATACTCTGGATAATGTAATCTCTGAATGGAAGAGCTATAGTGTGACCATCGGCCGACAGGTAAAAATTGTAACCACCCATGATGAGTATAAAGGCATTGCCATGGATGTGGACAACACCGGTGCGCTGATATTGAAACTTGAAGACGGATCAATAAAAAAAATTATCTATGGCGATTGTTTTCATACGTAAATAGAGGACAAACCGGTATTCCAACATTCCAATTTCGACCTAAACGAAATAACTTAAATATGATTGCCGCTAAACAACTTCACATGACCGTATATGCCTCACTTCTGGCCGCGCTGACCGCAGCAGGCGCATACCTGGCAATACCCATAGGTCCGGTTCCGATTATTCTTCAAAATCTTTTTATATTTCTTTCAGGCGTGTTACTGGGCTCTAAATGGGGGGGTGCCAGTGTCGGAATTTATCTTCTGGCCGGTGCTCTGGGGCTTCCGGTATTTTCCGGCGGGGTCGGTGGCATCGGGCGATTTGTAGGACCCACGGGGGGATATCTTTTGGGATATCTTCCGGCGGTCTATGTCATCGGAGTGATCACCGAAAAAACACCAAACCGTGTGGTTTGTGACGTATTGGCTATGGTCTGTGGCGGCATCCTTATTTATGCTTGCGGTGTAACATGGCTGAAAGTGTTAACCGGTATGACTTTGGCTAAGACACTGGCGGTGGGAATGTATCCGTTTATTTTAGGCGATGCTCTAAAAATTGCCGCAGCCTTACCCATTGCAAAAGCATTACGACCGGTAATAAATGGGTAATCAAAGTTATTAACTTAAGAATCAAATCTCCCCCTTTAAAAAAGGGGACTTTAAACGGCTATGTGCCTTAAATTAATGGTATTGAATGGGTACTGAATAATAGGTGCTTGGTAATTGTTAATGAGAGAAGAGCGGCGAAGCCGCGTTATATAAAATCGCGGAGCGATTTTATTTTATGAATATCATTGAGATAAAAAACCTCAGCCACCGATTTGCCGACGGTACGCTTGGCCTGGAAGATGTAAATCTTACCATACGGGAAGGGTCGTTTGTTATTATTGCCGGGCAGAACGGGTCCGGAAAAACCACTCTTTTAAAACACCTGAACGGCCTCCTTCTGCCCACCACCGGCACGATTCATCTGGCGGGACGCCCGGTATCAAAAAATCTTTCCAAAGCGAGGCAGATGGTGGGTATGGTATTCCAGGATGCCGACAGTCAGATTGTGGGTGAGACGGTTTACGATGATGTTGCATTTGGCCCGGAAAATCTTTGTCTGGACAAAAATGAGGTGAAAAGACGGGTATCCAACGCATTGAAAATTGTGGATCTGATCGATTTTGAATATCAGAAGCCCCATTTGCTTTCGGGTGGCGAAAAGCGAAGGCTCACCATTGCGGGTATCCTGGCCATGGAACCTAAGGTACTGGTTTTTGACGAACCGTTTTCCAGTCTTGACTATCCCGGTGTCAAACAGGTGTTAAAACAGATTGTTTCTCTCCATAGGTCCGGCCACACCATTCTTGTTGCGGCCCACGATCTGGAAAAGGTAATTGCCCATGCGGATCGTCTGGTCATAATGAAAAATGGCAGCGTGGTGAAAGACGGAATGCCCTCTCAACTGCTCGGGGAGCTGGAATTCTATGCGATCAGAGAACCGTGCGCATCCCGCCTGGGCATGGAGGTTCCATCATGGCTGAATTGAGCGCTTTCAATTTCCGCCCCGGATCTTCCGTCCTTCATGGGCTGGATGTCCGATTTAAACTCTTATTTCTTGTCCTTATCAGCCTTACCAGTCTGAAAGCATATCCTGCGGCGCTTTCCGTTTTGACTCTGATGTTGGCTGTTGCACTATGGCATGCCCAACGATCTTTGAAATCTATTTTAAAAGCGTTTCGCTATGTTTTTGTGCTCTTCGCTTTTATTCTTTTGGCCCGGGCATTATCTACCCCCGGATCGGCGGTCATAGAATTTAAGGCTGTTTCAATGACCCGTGAAGGGTTCTATGACGGCGCCATGGTTTGCTGGCGTCTGGTGATTGTTGTCTTGACCGGATTGGCCTTTATTTCAACCACACGGCCTTCAGAGATTAAAGCGGCTGTTGAGTGGCTCCTTAACCCTTTTCCTTTTATTCCTTCTAAAAGGATTGCCACCATGATGAGTCTGGTGGTGCGGTTTATTCCTGTTATTTTCGACCAGGCAAGGGAGACCGCTGATGCCCAGCGGGCCAGAGGAGTGGATAATAGAAAGAATCCGATCTATCGATTGAAAAAACTCGGAATTCCGCTGATGCGCCGAACCTTTGAACGGGCAGACAAGCTGGCCGTTGCCATGGAGGCCCGATGTTATTCTGAAAACAGAACAGATCCCGGGCTTTATGCACGCTCAAAGGACTGGGCAGCTCTTTTTGTGGTCATTTGTCTTTGTATATTTATTGTTATATGGTAAACATCAGGTCGCAATTTTAAAAAGGAGAGACCTTTGAAAAACGTTCAATTTTGTTCAAGGCCAAGAAAGGCGAAAATTTTAACCACAGGAATACATGGAGTATTTTGAGGATTAAAATTTGAGCATGACGCAG
>JAFDHQ010000210.1 GCA_019308685.1 Deltaproteobacteria bacterium | reverse complement strand
ACCCAAAGGATTCTCTCCGTGATAAAAAGCATCTGAAAAACAATACTTAAATTTAACACCCGTATTTGCCAGAGAAAAACCGGCATCAAGAAAAATAAGCATCAAAACGATCAATAATATATGGGTTGTTTTTGACATGGGTATCTTCATATAAAAATAGTTACGTAAAATATTTGAATTCGGCGGGATAAAAACCCAAAGGGAAAGTAGAGGCTTTGCGGGTGAGGGTATTTTGGCTGTGAGATATCCGTGCTATTGACCATAGTTAAGCCGCTTAATTAGGTATGAATCACCACTTATAATCAGCTCCATGAAAATACTGCCGCTGTTTTCCTCCAATGTCCCTTCATGAAAAAGAAAGCGGGTGAAATATTTTCCTTTCATTCTGATGTTTCCCGTATCATTCTGTAAAAAATAATCAACCAGTTCAATACGATAGTTAAAGGATTCGATGTTTTCCATGTTTTTTCGATAGTTCGGCAGCATGTCCTGAAAAGGAGTGTTGTTTTCAGTGGCATCAGGAGTAAAAAGGCTGGCAAATTTGTCAAGATTTTTACTTTCATATGCCCGGCAATAGATACGCAAAAAAGATTCCAAACGGTCTTTCTGGTCTTGTTGAGAAAGCATTTTTTCTTTGGAGGCCAACATCTTTTTATCTTTTCCCGGTTGAGAGGATTTGCTCTCCTCAATAACGCCGGGACGTTCTGCTTTATGCTCTTGAGTCACTGGATGATCTGTTTCATTAGTAACGGACGGCTCTTTAATCTCCGATTCCACTATGGCCGTGGATTCCTTTACTTCAACTTCCGAAGCCTGCGAGTTCGACCGACTGACTGTTACCTGTTTTTCAGGGGCCGGAAGTGTTTGAGGAAGAACCGGAGGGAACGTGGTAACAGGCGTCGCATGAACATCTTTTTTAACTTCACTTAGAGCCATTTCTTGCTTCTCGACTTCAGGTTCCACAAGGGATGTCGTTACGGCTTTTTCTGAAGTAGTCTTCTCGGCGGCGGCCCTCTCAGCAGCGGCCTTTTCTGCAGCGCAGCGGCCTTTTCTGCAGCGGCCTTCTCGGCGGCGGCTCTCTCGGCAGAGATTTTCTCGCCGACAGGTTTTTCAACAATCGGTGTTTTCGGTAGAATCTTTTTCTCTTCTTTCGCTTCTAAAGGTTGTTTTTCCGGCAGGCTGACAAGCTCCTGTTTTACAGGGGCAGAGGATATCTTATCGGGAACCGGAGAAATTTTAAAAGTGGGCTCCGGGGCTAATTTGTTCGATAGAACAGCTGATTCAGCTTGATCTTTGGGAAGCTTCCGGCTGACCGGTTCCTTTGATTCCTCTGTTAACTCCTGCTGCGAAAGTAAAGTTGATGCCGGCGATTCGGGGGGGATAGGGGTCAGACTGTCCGTTTCGCCGGTATTGTCTATGGGTATACGATCGTGATACACGGGCGGTGTTTCTGTTTCGGTCGGATCCTTTTGGACCAGATATGTAGTTTCAGTCTTTTTTGGACCGGCCTTAAAATAAAAAATGCCCCCGATCATGAGAACTATCGCCAATCCGGCAATAAATATGGGCATCATCCTGACAGGTTTGCGCCCGGGCATTCTCTCAACCTCGGGTTTTATTTTTTCAACCGGTTTGCGCGCTTTATCTTTTCTCTTCTTATCCGGTATAAGGGGTTTTGCTGGAGATTCATCTGAAGTTCCAAGCGTTATGGCTTTAATCTCTTTTACATATTCACGAAGCAGTTTAATCTCGTTTATGATGCTGGTTCTTTGATGAAAACTCAACTCATTTCGTCGCTTATCGAGTTTCTCGATCATTCCTTCCGCATACGCCAAGCCCTTTTTGATCTGGTCCATTTCGTTCAGACCCGTATCAGGGATGCCGATCAATTCGACAATTTGATCCTGAGAGTAACCGATGAGCACACAATGAAAAATGAGTCTTAACCGTGCGCGATCATACCGACTGTAAATGCGACGGTTCAATGTTGTGATTCTGGGGGATATCAGCCCTTTTTCCTCGCAAAAACGGATATGACGTTTACTGACATCAAGCTCTTTGGCGAGTTCAGATATTGCAAAATGTTTTTTTGCATTTTCCATTTTTATCACCCGGTATTTGAATGTGTATTAACCGGAAATCTTTAAGTGTCAAAAATATGATTTCGATAGCACAGAACTAAAGCAAATTCGCAATAAATTGAATCCATCGCGTTTTAGGTTTTAAGAATTAGGATTTGGATAATCAAAAATTATAATTTTAACAAACACTTAAAGCTCTCATAAAAAGGTTGTTTTTCTGGCTTTTTATGAGATCATCAAATGAAATCTAGAATAAAACAAATAAGTTTGCATGTCAAAATAAAATGAGCTATACAATCTCCGATTCCAAAGCCGTCAAAATGGCTATGGTAATGCCCGTAAGGAACTTTATCTGTTACAAATACAAGGTAATAAGTTTATAGAGATGGAGAACAATTCATGAAAGATAAAAGAGGCCTTTATTATTATCCTTTCCCTGAAAACAAACGAGTTCGTATGTATGTGCGGAAACAAGCCGATATCATTGAATTTCGGTTATGGAATCAAGACGATCCCAAGCTCTGGAAGGAACACGGATGGGTACCCTACGACGCCATATTGCAAGCCACGGAAATGCATAAAACAGGGAATTTTAAACCCAAGCAGGCCTATGACATCGAAATTGCAAAAGCGTTGCTAAAGGACCCGTCGTGATATCAACCCGAATTTAGAGTTTATCTTAATATTAATGAACTCGTAAAAAGTCCGATTTAGACGGTTTCGTAAAAAATTCAAATTCAAGGCGTGCAAATTTTGTAATCATGAGGCGTATTTTTCGTACGTTGAATGATTGCGAAATGCAGCACAACGCAGAAGTTGGACTTTTTATCAGACCGTCAATGTTGCGTCATCACAACTTATCCAACACATCACAAAGCAACCGGACACCAAAGCCGGTTCCGCCGGCGCCGCAGTATGCAGATTCTTTTTTGGCGTACGCCGGACCTGCAATATCGATATGGGCCCAGCGGGTATCTTTAACAAATTCCGAGAGAAACAGTGCAGCGGTGATGGCACCACCATAATGGGTGCTGCTCATATTATTCAGATCGGCAAAATCGCTTTTCAAAAGTTCTTTATACTCTTCAGGCATGGGCAAACGCCAACAACGTTCATGGGTCTTTTGACCGGATAAAATAATATCTTCTGCCAATTTATCATCAAAAGAAAAAGTGCCGGCAATCTTTTCGCCCAGAGCCACAATACAAGCTCCGGTCAGCGTGGCCATGTCAATGAGTATTCGGGGTTTATATTTCTTGATTCCATAGGAAATGGCATCTATCAATATCAATCTGCCCTCGGCATCAGTATTCCCTATTTCCACGGTTTTTCCGTCATAGGTTTTGATAATGTCTCCCGGACGGGAAGCATTCCCTGAAACCATATTTTCAACAATAGGAAGGATGCCCACAACTCTTAATTTAGATTTGAGCTCCGCTGCGGTGATCAGTGTTGCGGCAACCGACGCTGCACCGGACATATCCAATTTCATTTCGGTTAGACCCGCCGAAGACTTCAGGTTAATACCGCCCGAGTCGAACGTTACGCCTTTTCCCACGAGTACAACGGTTTTTTTAGACCCCTTTGGATGGTGTTCCAGGACTACCAGTCTAGGATTGCTCTCACTGCCGGCCGCAACGGCCAATATGGCACCGAATTTTTTCTGTTTTAGCTCTTTTTCACCCAACACGGTCACCTTGAGATTCGCTTTTCTGGCCAGCGAAACAATAGACCGGGAAAAATGTTCGGGTCTTTTGTCGTTAGATGGCGTACTGACCCATTCTCTTGCAAGGATAGTCCCCTGGCAAATCGTTTTAATTCGTGATGATAATCGGCTGTATTTTCTGGTTTCCTCAGGTGTTACAAGGAAATTGATCTTTTTAACCGGGGTATGCTTTTTTTCTTTTTTGTATTTATCAAAAACATGATTCCCCAAATAGGAACCTTCCAGCATTGCCGCAAGCAGTGACGTCATTTCCATATTGATTTTTTTGGCCGAAGGAACCGCTATCAATACATTTGACAGTTTTTTCTTGATCGATTCCTTTACTGCCTTGCCGGCCGCTGCACGAAAAGTCTCTATATCGATCTTTTCAAATTTTCCAAGCCCGATAAAAATCACTCTTTCAGCTCTAACCTCGGTCAGGTTGTAAAAGACAAGCTCATCATCTTTACCCCCCTTGAACTCCTTAATTTTTTTGGCTTCTTTTATAAGAGAAATTATAATGTTGTCTTCAAAAATATTTTTATCCTCACAAACAGGAATAACCAGCGATTCTATTTTTTCTTTTTTAAGATCAACCGACTTTAAATGTATCATCCGTGCTTCTCCTTTCGGGCAGTTCCGGATTTTTAACTGTAAATTTTCAGGCCTGATATTATATGGTTAAAGCATGCTGTCAATAATAATATTTATTTAGTTTCCATCCAGAAATGGTCTTCCTGCTTTATAATCCACGAACCGACAACATTTTCCTTCAACGACTAAGGGCTCGCGCAAAAATAACTTCACATTTTTACATCTCAGCTTCAGCCCATCTTTGGCTGATACCTCACTCGCAAAATCCTCGAAATAGCTCGCTATTCCTGTGGTTTTG
>JAFDHQ010000027.1 GCA_019308685.1 Deltaproteobacteria bacterium | reverse complement strand
CGGAGCTTGCCAAACGCCCGGTCTTTAAAAAATTCCCATGCTTAAAAAGCGAGATTGCCGTTTCGGACCAAAGAAGCCAAGCGTTGAAGGAACTCAAAAAAATGAGCAACAGGGAAGAAGCCCTTACCTACTATTTTCTTTTAGAAATCCCTTGCTTTATTATCGATACCAAACCGCTGGCCAAACAATTGAAAAAATCAGGCTTGAAAAGTAAGTCATTTTCCGCAGGAAACTACCACGGACAGCTTTATAAAAAGCTAAAATCAACCGGCATTTTCGACGGCATCATGGATAAAGTTAGACTCTTGGACACACCTCAGGAAGTGGAAAGTTTATTTAGTCAACTCGAGAACCAAACCCTGATAAAAGCGCTTCTTGAAAAAAAAGCCAGGCCGGAGATTGTTTTCAGAGTCGATGAAAATCGATTAAAGCCCATGAAAAGATACCTGCGGCGCCCCGATGTAATTTTTATGTAAACGGAAAATAAAAAATCGCTTAACTTAGGTTTTAAAAACGACTTCCCACCACCTCATAAACCTTTTCAAGCGCCTGATCCAGATTTTCCGGTTGGGTTCCGCCGGCCTGTGCCATATCCGGCCTGCCGCCGCCGCCGCCGCCCACAACCGATGCGACCTCCTTGACAATTTTTCCGGCATGAAATCGATCCGTTAAATCCTTTGTAACCACAACGATCAACAGCGCCTTGGAATCGGCCGAACTGCCAAGAACAACGATACCGGTTTTTATCTTCTCTTTAAACCTGTCCGCCATATCTCTTAATTCAGCCGGCGTGCCGGCCGTGACCTTTTTAGCCAGTACCTTAATATCGTTAATGGATTTAATATCTTCCTCGGTCCAGTCTGCCGATCGCATAGCGATGTTTGCTTTTAACCGTTCTACCTCTTTTTCCAGCGATTTCTGAACGGACAATATTTTCTTAATTCTATCGGGAACCGCTTCAGGATTTTCTTTAAGCAATCTGGCAGAGTCATGTAACATCTTTGAGTTTTTTTGAATATATTCGACGGCAGCCGCACCGGTCAGCGCTTCAATACGCCGTATTCCTGAAGCCACACTCGATTCCCCGATAATTTTAAACAAGCCGATGTTACCGGTCATATCCGTATGGGTCCCCCCGCAAAGCTCCTTGCTGATATCATTTATGGACACAACCCTGACACGATCGCCGTATTTTTCCTCAAAAAGAGCTGTGGCGTCTGTCTTAAACGCTTGTTCTGCATCCATTTCAACAATTTGGACAGGTGTATTTTTGCGTATCTCTTGGTTCACCAAGGTTTCAATTTTATCCAGAGCTTCCGGATCGGTTTGGGAAAAATGGGTAAAATCGAAACGGAGTCTGTCCGGCGCCACCAAGGAACCGGCCTGTTTGACATGATCACCCAGTATTTTTCGTAGGGCAAAATGAAGGATATGGGTGGCCGTGTGATTACATTTTGTCGCATCACGCTGAGACTTATTAACGGTAAGCGTTACGGTTTCCCCTTTTTCAATATGTCCTGAAATAATTTTACCTTTGTGGATAATAAGCCCCGTAGGATCCTTGATGGTGTCTGAGACTTCCATGTCAAGATCATCACCGGTAATCTTACCGGTATCCCCGACCTGTCCACCGGCTTCACCGTAAAAAGGCGTAACCTCCGCCACCACCTCAACCGTTTGACCTACGGCAGCTTCCCGAGTCTCCTGGCCGTTCGCTACCAGTACAAGCACCTTTGAATCACAAGATATCTTATCATAACCCACAAACTCCGGCATTACGCCGGCGGCCGAGAGGGTTTTATAAGCATCGCTGATCTCAGCAAATGCGGCCACGGATCTCGACCGTTCACGCTGCGCTTCCATATATTCTTCAAAACCGTCCATATCCAGTGACAATTCTTCATCCCTGACCACATCTTGGACAATATCAACCGGAAATCCAAAGGTATCATAAAGCTTAAATATTAAATCACCCGGAACTCGGGTGTGACCTTTGGCCTTTAGATCGGCAAGACCGTCGTTTAAAATCTTAAGCCCATGATCCAGTGTTTCTGAAAATCGAATTTCTTCGTTTTTAATGACATTGGTAATAAAAGCCGCAGCATCCGAAAGATCGGGATATTCGGGTTTCATGATATCAAAAACAACACGGGCGGTTTCATGAAGAAAGGGCCGTATCAGGCCGATATTACGCCCGTATCGAATGGCTCTTCGCATAATACGGCGCAGCACATATCCTCGGCCTTCATTGGAAGGCAACACCCCGTCGCCGATTAAAAATGCTGCAGCCCTGCTGTGATCGGCAATGACTTTCATCGCCACATCCCCTTCACGGGACTCTCCGATCCGCTTTTCAGAAAGATCCTCCACCTTGTTCATGACCGGCAGAATCAGATCGATATCGTAATTGGTCGGCACATCCTGTATTATGGAGACCAGCCGTTCCAGCCCAAGCCCGGTATCAATGCTAGGTTTTGGAAGGGGCGTCAGCTTGCCGGAAGTATCCCGGTCGAACTGCATGAAAACCAGATTCCATATCTCTAAGAAACGATCACAATCACATCCGACCTTGCAATCCGACTTGTCGCAGCCAAATTCCTTTCCCCGATCGATATGAATTTCACTGCAGGGACCGCACGGACCGGTATCTCCCATGGCCCAGAAATTGTCCTCTTCGCCGAACCGTAAAATCCGGTTTTCCGGCACACCGATATTTCTGCTCCAGAGTTCATGGGCTTCATCGTCATCAAGATAAATGGAAACCCATAGTTTGTCTTCCGGGAGTCCATACCCGTTGGTCAACAAATCCCAGCCGAAATCTATGGCCTTTTCCTTAAAATAATCTCCGAATGAAAAGTTGCCCAGCATCTCGAAAAATGTATGGTGCCTTGCCGTATAACCGACATTTTCCAGGTCGTTATGCTTGCCTCCGGCCCGCACGCATTTCTGGGAGGTTACCGCCCTTACATAGCCTCTCTTTTCCTCTCCAAGAAAAGCGCGCTTAAATTGGACCATACCTGCATTGACAAATAGCAAAGTGGGATCGTCGGAAGGAACGAGAGATGAGCTTCTTACAATCCGGTGATGATGTTTTTTAAAATAATCAAGAAATTTCCTGCGAATTTCGTTTCCTGTCATAAATCACTCCATTTTAGGCTTTCTGGGTCTCCGGTGATGAATCATTCCGAGACTCTTTATGCTTGTTTTTTGAAAAGCCCAAAGCTTCTTTGATTCTTACTAATGCTGAATTGTAAATATCCGGATTATTGTCTAAAAAGTTTTTTACGTTTTGGCGTCCCTGTCCGATTCGCTCCCCGTCATATGAATACCAGGAACCGCTTTTATCGATAACTCCGGCGGCCACACCCGTGTCGATAAGATCACCGGTTTGTGATATGCCTTGACCGTACATGATATCGAATTCAGCATCGGTAAACGGCGGCGCCATCTTGTTTTTCACAACGCGCACTCGGGTCCGGTTTCCGACAACCTCCTGCCCGTCTTTGATCGCTCCGATCCGACGGATATCAAGCCTGACCGAGGAATAGAACTTCAGTGCATTTCCTCCAGTTGTGGTTTCAGGGTTGCCGAACACTACACCGATTTTCATGCGGATCTGGTTAATGAAAATAACGGACGTCATTGTTTTGCTGATGGTACCGGTTAGCTTTCTCAGTGCCTGGGACATGAGCCTGGCCTGAAGTCCCATGTGGGAATCTCCCATCTCTCCTTCTATTTCCGCTCTGGGAACCAGTGCGGCAACCGAATCTATTACAACAATATCTATTGCACCGCTTCTGACCAGCATATCCGCAATTTCAAGGGCCTGTTCCCCGGTATCCGGCTGGGCCACCAGAAGTTCATCACAATTGACACCGAGCTTTTTTGCATACGAAATATCCAGGGCATGCTCTGCATCAACAAATGCGACAATGCCACCCTGTTTTTGGGCCTCGGAAACCGCATGCAGTGCAAGGGTGGTTTTCCCGGACGATTCCGGTCCGAAAATTTCAATAACCCTTCCTCTGGGAAGTCCCCCGATTCCCAGTGCTTTATCAAGAGCAAGGGAGCCGGTTGATATCACCGGCACATCGACAATAGGGCTACCCCCCAGTTTCATAATAGATCCCTTGCCGAACTGTCGTTCTATCTGCAACATGGCGGTTTCCACCGCCTTTTCCTTGTCCGGAGATATGCTCATGATCTCCTCCTTATCGCCCCACATAATTAAACCAAATTTATGTTTTTTTAACAGATAGTTAAAATCAAAAACTTAAAAATATCCTTAAAGTCTTTTTTACTTTTTACGTGACCGTCAAATATGATGAACTCGTAAAAAGTCCGATTGAGACGGTTTCGTAAAAAGTTCAAATTCAAGGCGTGCAAATTTTGTAATCATGAGGCGTACTGATTGTACGTTGAATGATTGCGAAATGCAGCACAACGCAGAAGTTGGACTTTTTATGAAGCCGTCAAATATGCCTCTGTAAGTTTTGTATACACAGCGCCTTTGGGTTTAAGTTCACTTTTATACAAAATGATCCTGTCGGCAAAAAAATGTTCGGATTCAAATTTAGTAAATTCTTTCAATACATCATGTAATCTTTTTGGATCGATTTTATCCTTTATCCTTCCCAGCGTAAGATGACCTTTGAAAGGTCTCTTCTCTTTTGGAAAACCCATTATCTCTAACTTTTCATCCAGTGTTTTTTGCAGTCCGGTCAACAGATCGAGTTGTTTTGAAATTCCTAACCATATAACACGGGGCCGTTTTATACCCGGGAAAACACCGATTCCTTTTACCGCAAGCAATATGGGTTGATAATCCTTAACCGATTCAGAAATAGCCCTTGCAATTTTTTCCGTATCCGTCTCTTTGATGTTGCCTAAAAATTTTAAGGTAAGATGGATGTTCTCCGTACGAACCCATCGGATCTTAAGCCCATAAGATTTTATTTTTTCCTGAACATTCCTAATAGTGTAAATTATTTTTTCCGGAAGCTCAATAGCTATAAACGTTCGTATGGTGTTTGGCATAGGAAATTGAATATATAGTGTCCATCCATAAACGGCATCTTTCGGCCCCCGGCGGCGTTCTCGCTCGTTTTCAATCCTCGAAATAGCGTGCTATGCCTGCGGTTAAAAACTCGCTCGGGCCTTGCCGGAAACCAAAATCTACCATTTAAATTGAAAGGAGTTAACGTCTCAATAACTAAGCGGGTAACGTCACTTGAGGTTCCCCGACAAGAAAATTTCCTTCGGAAATCCACTTTTTCAACATTTCAGCTACTTCGCGTGCCCTGACTATACTCGATAGCGGAACCGTCGGTATCTTCCTGCCCCTGAATCCGATATGACCACTTTTTAGCTCTGCGTAACTGACCTGGCCATAACTCTTTGAAATACCGTTAGGGTAATCATGACCATAATCGACTATCTGGGTAAATAATTCCTCATCTGAAACCGCCGTATACTGAACAATCTCTTCGTTCAATATGGGTATGGGAATACCCAGACCCACGGCAAGAGAACATCCGTAGCCCTGAATACTCACCCCCATCAACCATTTGGGACTCATCTTTTTAAGATCTCCCATGACCCACAGAGTGCCTGCCGGTCTCACGGGAACACCCTTTTTTGTTCTTTTTGCCGAAGGGTTGTGTTGGGTGCCGTGCCAGGTGACATATCCTGTTGATCCACCCAGAAAAATACGGGTACCCAGCCCGATTGTCCTATAATATGGATCATTGAAAAGGGGGCTGAGCTGTCCGCTCGAACAGTAATTTGCATTAGCTGCTTTGGGTTTCAATGCGCCCATGTATGTATAAACTGTTTTCTGGGTAAGATTTATGGCACAATTATAATTTTGATATCCGTTTCTGGGATTACATAACGTGGCATGAGGAAGTTTGCGGAGTAAAATCTCCTTTTCGATCATCCGGTTTGGATAACAGTCTGTACCATAAGCGGTGGCCTTTAAATGCACTTTTTTCCCTGCAACAAGATCCTGGATGACATGACCGCCGCCATATTTGAATTCACCGGGATAGACCTTGTTTAATGGATCGTCCTCACACGGCTCTGCGGCCCCGATATAGCAATCCACCGCGGCCACTCCCGCATATGCAGGAACATGGTTCAGCCATACTTTGGCAGCTTTTATGGTAGGAACTGAATGTCCGAAATTGATAAACGCCCCCGATGAACACATGGGGGCAAAAGTGCCTGTCGTAACAACGTCTACACGCCTTGCAGCCTCAACAGATCCTTCATCCCTGACGATATCGATGATCTCATCGGCGGTAACCACAACAACTTCTCCGGACCTGATTCTTTTATTAATCTCTTGGTATGTCTTGTTAATTTTATATTTTTTCATTGCTGACATATACCTTTTATCCGTTATCAGGCTTTACCGTATTAATCTTGCCTGAGATATTGTTTTTTATCCAGGATGCATCCCACCATTCAATCGGATTGACAAAAGTGTTATGAACAAGCATTCCGAAATGCAGATGATCTCCTCCCGCAAGTCCCGTTGTTCCGGTACGGCCTATTATCTCACCCTTGGACACCATCTGTCCCTTTATTACACTAAAATCGTTTAAATGTGAATACATGCTAAACAGCCCAAAGCCATGGTCAATGATGACCGTTTTTCCGTAAATACCCATGGTCTCGGCAAAGGCAACCTTTCCGGTGTTGGATGCAGAAACCGGTGAGTGTGCCACAGAAGCCAGATCAACGCCCATATGGATCTGCCGGTCAATGATATGACCCTTGTATTTATATCTACGATGGTCGGCAAAACCGGCTTTTCTGGCTGACTTTGGGAGCCTTAGAAATGTACCTTTCCAGTATAACTGTTTATCAGTATTTTTAATTATACTTAATAATCGATGATAGTTATTCTTACGAACTTCTCGATTAACTTTAAGGAATTTGTCCACCAGAGGTGCCTTGGAACCCGGAGAAATATCAACATCAAATTCCGGCATCTTCCAGTTAAGAAATCTGTCGGAAATTTTGATTAAATCCTTTTTAAAAGTCTTTGCTTTAATATAATAAGGGAAACCCGCTCTGGAGCTGTTGCCAGCAAAATCGGTCGCATGAACGAAAATTTTGGTGCCCGGGCCCTGCTTATAATCAAGAGCAAAAAACGCTATCAAGATATTATCATCTTTGAAAACTCCCGAATATCCCGGAAAAAAGTTATCCCCCACAAAGACTCCGCTTTTTGGGCACGTTTCCGACACCCGGTAAACAACAAGGCCTGCCCCCCCCTGGCTGACATTGTGGGCCCTGCTAAGAATACCCACCTCAGGAGGCCTTGTATCTATTATCACATCCTTTTCCAAATAGGCTGTGTTTCCCTTTAACCATCTGCGCCATGAATAATCCCTGGCAACCATACGCAACATGGCTTTGCCGTCGGTTATTCCCATTTTCACCGGCTCAATCACGATGTTTAAGGACTCCTGGTGTATAATGCCGCCGCGGATAAAGCCTGCAAACGGCAAATCCTTTTCAAATAAAACAACCTCCTTACCGTCTTTAACCAGTCCGATCCATATCCTTCGAACGCCGCTCTTTGCATCAGATACGGAAAGAGCGAGCTCCTGGGTCTTGCCGATGGATGGGGATGGAAGTTCCAGCGTAATCGATGGTTTTTCTCCTTCGAGCCTTACCACCAGTATCCAGGCAACCGGTAATATCACAATAAAGCAAACCAGAACAATCAGCCGTGATTTTATATTTTTTTTATTTTTTATCAATAGGTTACAATCCATCTTCCTTGTTTTTTAAGATTAATGATATTAACAGCAAAAATATGGGTAATCAAGCACTGTTTTTCCTTTTTTCGTTTCTTGACTTTTAACCATGTGCAAGATAAAATTATTTTATTATTTTAGCGTTATGATACGATAACATTATGGATAATATAGTTAAAATAGGCAACATTTCAATCGGACAAGGTTCTCCTCTGGTTTTAATTTCAGGTCCGTGCGTCATAGAAAATTATGAAACAACGTACACCATTGCGTCATTTCTTAAAGAACTGACTCATAAACTCGACATCCCCTTTATATTCAAAGCGTCCTATGATAAAGCCAACCGGACATCCATAAATTCCTTCAGGGGGCCGGGGTTAACTGATGGGCTTGATATTCTAAACCGCATCAAGGAAGCGCTCGATATTAAAATTATTTCGGATGTTCACAGGATAAATCAAATTGCCGACGCGGCCCGGGTATTAGATGTCATCCAGATACCTGCTTTTTTATGCAGACAGACCGATTTCATTGTTGAAGCCGCCAGAACAGGAATGCCCTTAAATATCAAAAAAGGACAGTTTCTTGCCCCGTGGGATATTATAAATGTCGTTGAAAAAGTAACCTCCACCGGAAACCACCAAGTCATGATCACGGAAAGGGGTACCATGTTCGGATACAACAATCTGGTGGTCGATTTCCGAGGTATAAAGATTATGAAAGATACGGGCCGACCGGTGATTTTTGATGCGACCCACAGTGTCCAGTTTCCCGGGGGGGCGGGTACGAGTTCTGGAGGGGATCGCAAATTTGCACCGGGTCTTGCCCGTGCCGCAGTCGCTGCAGGTGCGAATGGGATATTTATGGAAGTTCACCCTGACCCAGACAAGGCGCTTTGTGACGGACCTAATTCCCTGCGGCTTGATTCATTATACGAACTCCTTTCCCGTCTCAAGGCGATTCGTAAGGCTATTGTTAATTGAATGTTTCGGAAATGATACAATCGATAGCAGGAGACCTTTGAAAAATGTTCATTTTTGTTCAAGTTCAAGGAAGGCGAAAATTTTAACCATAGACATACATTGAGTATTTCGAGGATTAAAATTTGAGTCTGACGTAGAAATTGGGCAAAAAGGGGCGTTTTGCAAAGGTCTCAGCAAAGCGAGCTCAGTTCTTGAATGCTCTTGAATAAGCTAAAAAATATAAAACTTTTAATTCTTGACGTGGACGGCGTTCTCACCGACGGTGGCATTATTTATAATGATAACAGGGTGGAAACCAAAATCTTTAATGTAAAGGATGGACTCGGTATCAGATTCCTTATGGAAGCGGGGATCAACGTGTGTATCGCTACCGGCAGGCGCTCAAATGCCCTTTATCACCGCTGTAAAAATCTTGGCATTGAACATATTTTCGATGGTCTTGGTGATAAAGCCGCCATGCTCGATTTAATTTTAGACCGGACCGGTGTATCGGCCGAACAGGTAGCATTTATGGGTGATGACCTTCCTGACCTTGCATTGATGAAAAAGGTGGGGCTTTCCATTGCCGTCGCCGATGCTCATAAAACTGTACTTAAATATGCCGATATGGTAACATTGGAAAAGGGTGGAAACGGGGCGGTGAGAGAAACCTGTGAAGCCATATTGAAAGCTCAAGGGCTTTGGGAAAACATTCTGGAGCGTTTTTTATAATGCCGTTTGTAAAGAACCATAACCACAAAAAACTAAAACTGATTTTGCTTTCGATCATTTTCGTTGGATTAGGCCTTTCCCTGGCTGCTTTTATAAGCCATCGACGGTTGCCGGGAAAAGAGAAAAATATTGTTTCAGACATACGGAACAAGGCAAACATTTCAATAGGCAAAGCTCATCAAACGGCGATCAAAAACGGAGTAAAGGAATGGAATCTTGACGCAGCTTCAGTAGATTATATGGTTAAAAAAAACCAGGCCATTTTCCAGGATTTGTCCATTACGTTTTATCTTAAAAATAAAACTCAAGTTTACCTGACAGCGAATAAAGGAATTTTAAAAATAGATTCAAATGACATGGAAATTTTGGGTAATGTCGTGGTAAAAAATTTAACATACCGTTTAAAAACCGAAAATTTATTTTACAGGCACAACCAACGAATAATTTTCTCAAAAGTTCCTGTTAAAGTGTCCGGAGCCGCCTTCAATTTTATTGCTGATTCTATGTCTTTGAATTTGAATACAAATAAAACTATGTTTGAAGGAAAAGTACAAGGGACCTTGCGTGAGATCATTAGACTTTAATACAAATTTGTGCCGAATTTTTCTATTCTTTGCTGTAGCATTTATGCTCGTAGCCGGCCCTGTTGCACCCTATTTAGGACATGCTGACGAAAAACCGATTAATACAGATACACATAATCTTGCAAAAGACCAGAAGATCCATATTACAGCGGATAAGCTGATCTATGACAACGATACCGATTATGCTGAATTTATTGGAAATGTAAGAGCAACGCAAGAGGACACCGTTATCACAGCAGACAGGCTCAAGATCTTTTTTAAAGCAAATGAGGACCATAAGGACACCCCCACCATTGGAGAGGAATCGATTACCAAATTGGTTGCTGACGGTAACGTCAAAATAAATTTTGATAACAGGGTTGCAGTAACCCGGCAGGCCGTATACAATACACAGACTTCGGTTCTTGTTTTGTCGGGCAGCAATTCAAGGATTGTCAGTGGAGACAATTCTATTTCCGGTGAAAAAATAACGATTTATAGAGCTACCGGACGCATTAATGTTGAAAGCGGCGACGAGAAACGTGTTGAGGCTGTATTGTATTCAGGTGAAAAGGGTTTGAAATAATTGGCGACATTGTCTTTAAATAAGCTGGTCAAAACATATAATGGAAGACCGGTTGTAAATTCCGTGAACCTTAATATCGAGGACAGCAGCGTTGTGGGTCTTCTCGGTCCAAACGGTGCAGGCAAAACCACGACTTTCTATATAACAATTGGAATAATCAAGGCGGATAAGGGTCGAGTCTTACTGGATGATGAAGATATCACGAACTATCCCATGTATCTGAGGGCACGCAGGGGTGTCGGCTATCTTCCACAGGAAACTTCGATATTTAGGAAGCTGACCGTAAAGCAAAATATCATGGCGATTCTTGAAATTCTGCCTATCTCTAAATCGGAACAGAAAGAGCGGACATATATGCTACTTGATGAACTCGGAATAAAACAGCTTGCAGAGCAAAAGGCAAACCTGCTCTCCGGCGGGGAACGGCGGCGCCTTGAAATAGCGCGTTCACTTGCTACGAATCCGTCCTTTATTCTTCTTGATGAGCCCTTTGCAGGTATAGATCCTTTGGCTGTAATCGATATAAAAAAGATCATATGGCATCTTAAAAAAAGGGGAATAGGCATTCTCATATCAGACCATAATGTAAGAGAAACACTTGAAGTTTGTGATAAAGCATATATATTAAATGACGGTAAGATAATCGAATCCGGTTCACCGCAAAAGATTGCTACAAGCGAAACCGCCCGCCGGATATATTTAGGAGACGAGTTTAAATTATAAAATGGTGCTTGAATTACGACAACAATTAAAATTAACCCAGCAACTTATCATGACCCCCCAGCTGCAAATGGCTATCAAGCTTTTGCAGTTAACACGGCTTGAGCTTTTAAACGCGATCAACCAGGAACTCGAAGAAAATCCCACGCTGGAAGAAGAAATCCATGAAATTGATGTTGAAGAGGAGCTTGATAAAGAGACTGAGGAAAAGGCTGCTGACCCGCCCGATGCAAAAGAGATCACAATAGAAGAAAAAATCCGCGATGATATGGACTGGAGTAATTATATTGACGAATACAGTTCATCGGGCAGGACACATTCCGAAACCGAAAAAAAGGAGTCGCCGAATTTCGAATCGTTTGTGGCACGCAAGGAATCTTTGCGCGAACATCTGCTTTGGCAGTTGCTGATGACCTCACCCACCGAGGACGAAGAGAAAATCGGAAGCATGATTGCCGGCAACCTTAATAAAGACGGTTATCTTGATGCCTCTGTTGAAGACATTGTCCGGATGAGCGGGATTGATAGTGAAAAAGTTGAAGAAATTCTATTGCTGATGCAAACGTTTGATCCCATAGGGGTATGCGCAAGGAATCTCAGTGAATGTCTGCTTATACAGGCAAGACATTTTGATCTTGACAGTACCATAGTAACCCAAATCATTGAAGAGCATCTCAATCATCTCGAAAATAAAAATTATCGAGCCATCGCCAAGTCTCTGAAAGCAAATATCGAAGATATTATAAGCGCCATTAATGTTATCAAAGGCTTGGAGCCAAGGCCGGGACGGCCGTTCACGGATGAAGAACCCCAATATATTAATCCCGATGTTTTTGTATACAAAGTTGAAGATGATTTCATCATCTGGGTAAACGACGATGGGATGCCGAGACTGCATGTCAACAATTTTTATAAAAATGCAATTAGGGACGGCAAAAGGTTTTCAAGCGAAGCAAAGGATTACGTACAGGAAAAGATACGTTCCGCAACATGGTTGATCCGGAGCATTCATCAACGTCAAAAAACCATCTACAGGGTAATGGAAAGTATATTGAAGTTCCAGTGGGATTTTTTTGAAAAGGGGATTTCATATTTGAAACCCATGGTGTTAAGAGATGTCGCAGAAGATATCGGGATGCACGAATCGACAATCAGCAGGGTTACAACCAATAAATATGCCCATACACCAAGGGGTATTTTTGAGTTGAAATATTTTTTTAACAGTTCTATTCACCGTTTCAACGGCGAAGCCATAGCTTCTGCCAGTGTTCAGGATAAGATAAGACAAATTATTGAAAGTGAAGATCCAAAAAGGCCGTATAGCGATGATAAAATATCACAACTTTTAAAGGAGGAAAACATTAGTATCGCTCGCAGAACCGTAGCAAAGTATCGTGAGATAATGAGAGTACTTCCATCGAACAAACGCAAACAATTTTAGGGAGGTCTTAAGTATGCAGACATCTGTAACTTTTAAGAATCTTGATCCTTCTGAAAATTTAAAATCGTACGTTGGCGACAAACTTGATCGTTTTGATAAATATCTATATAACCCGGCGGAAGCAAACGTTGTACTTTCAGTTGAAAAATTCCGCCATATGGCTGAAATCAATATAAGCGGCGACAGACTCAACATATACGGTAAAGAAGTAACCGAAGACATGTATTCTGCCATTGACATGGTCCTTGACAAAATCGAAAAACAAATAAAGAAAAATAAACAAAAAGTTAGAAAACACCGAGGCGGGTCCAAATCCAGAGCAAAAGATATTATTGCTGAAGACACATTGCATTTGGATGAAGAAGGTACCGTAAGAATCAGGGTTAGGGGTATCGAATATAAACCCATGGATGTGGAAGAAGCAATCATGCAGATGGACCTTGTGAAGAACAATTTTCTGGTGTTTACGAATGCCAGGACTGACCAGGTAAACGTCCTTTATCGGCGCAAGGACGGCGACTACGGCTTAATTCAGCCGAGAATATAATCTATAGTCAGGTTCGTTCGTTTGGCTTATCCTTCTATATTGCCGGAGAGTGTTGATAGTGAACATAAAATGAAAATACTTGATGTTTTACTAAAAGAAGCAATCCTTACTGATTTGAAGTCACTGGACAAAAAAGGCGTACTTGAAGAACTCGTAACCCCCGTAGCCCGTATTGCCGGCATGAATCATGAGTATCTTGTAAAAGTGCTGATGGAACGGGAACAACTCGGGAGTACCGGCATTGGTGAAGGCGTCGGAATTCCGCATGGCAAGGTAAAAGATCTTGAATCACTGGTACTCGGTTTTGGTCTGAGCCGGAAAGGTGTCGACTTTGAATCCATGGACGGGCTTCCAACCCATATCTTTTTCCTCCTTATAACGCCTGAAAATTCCACAGGCCTTCATTTAAAGCTGCTCGCCCGAATTTCAAGGATTTTAAAAAATGATCCTTTCAAACAAAAGCTGTTACATGCGGTTAACAGAGATGAAATTTATTCCATTATCAAAGAAAAGGAGGAAGAATTATAAACCCGAACGTTGATAAAAAGTGAAAAAGTTAAAAATTATTATTATTACAGGGCTTTCGGGTTCCGGTAAGAGTACTGCAATATCCGCATTTGAAGACGCCGGTTTCTATTGTGTCGACAATATGCCGGTAGCGCTTCTTCCCAAATTTTTAGAACTGCCGATTGAAAGCGATTCTGAAATTGCGGGGCTGGCATTTGTCATGGATTTGCGCGAAAAAAGCTTTCTTTCCAGGTATCCATTCGTTTTTGACTCTTTAAAGGAAAAAGGATATCGATTCAAAATCCTTTTTTTAGAAGCTGAAGAAGAAACTCTGCTTAAGCGTTACAGCCAGACACGGAGACATCATCCCCTGTCTCAGGATAAAAGTCTTTTGGAAGGAATACGCATTGAACAGGATCAGTTAAAAGACCTGAAAAGAACCGCCGATAAAATTATCGATACTTCCCGTTACAATGTCCATAAATTAAAGTCCGTAATCAATTATATCGCGCAACAAAGTAAAATTTTTGCGCCCATGAAAATAAATATTCTGTCGTTCGGTTTTAAATACGGCACCCCGCACGATGCCAGCCTGATTATGGATGTTCGGTTTCTTGCAAATCCATATTTTGTACCTGAGCTTAAAGCATTAAACGGAAAAAGCCCGGACATTAAAAATTATGTCTTGAACAATAATGAGGCCACCAGATTTTTAAAAAAATATCTGGGCCTGCTTGACTATTTAATCCCGTTGTATGAAAAAGAGGGTAAATCTTATTTAACCATTGCCGTCGGATGCACCGGAGGCCGTCATCGTTCGGTAAGCATTGCCGAAGCCATATTCGAACATATAAAAAAACCCGGAAGACAGATCATAATCACACATCGTGACATCAGTCTTTAGAAGGAGCATTATGATAGGTATCGTAATTGTAACACACAGTCAGCTTGGAGATGCACTCATTGACGCTGCTGAATTCATTTTAGGAAATCGACCCGATACCATGGTTCCAGTTTCCATAGATTTGAAAGAAAACGTTGACAAACTGCGCAAGAAAATTGCTGAAGCCATTAAACAGGTCGATAATAAAAAAGGGGTGCTTATTTTTACAGATATGTTCGGTGGGACACCTTCAAATTTAAGTTATTCATTTCTTGAAGAAGGAAAAGTGGAAGTCATATCCGGCGTTAATCTTCCTATTCTGATCAAGGCTGTGGATATTCAAAAAGATATGGAACTCAATGACCTCGCTAAAGAACTTGAAGCTTTTGGGAAAAAGAGTATTTCGATGGCAAGCGGGATTTTAAAAGGAAATAAAAGGAAATAGCCGGGTACGAAGATAAACTTAAGGGGGGCATTATGAGCATAAAAGTGGGTATAAATGGTTTTGGAAGGATAGGACGTCTAGTTTTCAGGGCTTTGATTGATCATGTCGATCTGAAAGTCGTTGCGATTAATGATCTCATGGATTCAGCCACAATGGCTCATCTTCTTAAATATGATTCCGTGCATGGCAAGCTTGATTTGGAAGTAACCGGCAAAGACGGTTCCATTGAAGTGGGCGGGAAATCCATTGCCGTTACCTCGGCTAAAGATCCCGCCAACCTCGGCTGGAGAGACTTGGGCGTTGACATTGTTGCAGAATGCACCGGTCTTTTCAGAGACTATGAAAGCGCATCAAAACATCTTTCTGCCGGCGCACGAAAAGTGATAATATCCGCGCCTGCCCAGAAGCCTGATATTACCATCGTCATGGGCGTCAATTCAAACCAGTATGACCCCAGAAATCACCACATCATATCAAATGCATCTTGTACCACCAACTGTCTCGCCCCCATAGCCAAGGTACTCCTTGAAAATTTCGGAATCAGGAGTGGCCTGATGACAACCATTCATTCGTACACAGGGGACCAGCGCCTACTGGATTTTCCTCACAAAGATCTGAGAAGGGCCAGAGCGGCCGCAATGTCAATGATTCCCACGACCACAGGTGCGGCCAAGGCCGTGGCCCTGGTGCTGCCGGAACTGTCCGGCAAGTTAAACGGGCTCGCCATTCGCGTCCCCACACCCAATGTATCGATTGTGGATTTTGTTGCAACTTTGGAAAAGTCAGGTGTCACGGTCACTGAGGTAAACGACGCCCTCAAAGAAGCTTCAGAAAAATCCCTTGCCGGCATACTTGGATATAGTGATCTTCCGCTGGTATCCTCCGACTTTAATGGATCAACATTATCCTCCATTGTCGACGGACTGACCACTTACACCGTTAACAACATGGTCAAAGTGCTATCCTGGTACGATAATGAAACCGGATACTCAAACAGGATGGTCGATCTCGCAGCCATGATCGCTTCGCAGCTCTAAATATAAAAGGTCTCAAAAGGAGACTAACTCATGACAAACCGCACACCACTGATCGCCGGAAACTGGAAAATGTTTAAAACCTGTCCCGAGGCTATTGAAACCGCCGCGCAGCTTGTAAAACTTCTCGCCGGGGCCAGGGAGGATATCGACGTGATGATTGCACCGTCGTTTACAGCACTCGCACCGGTATCTGACGTTATAAAGGGAAGCTGTGTTTCACTGGGCGCACAAAATATATTTTGGGAAGCCCAGGGAGCCTTTACCGGCGAAATATCACCGGCCATGCTGGTATCGGCCGGATGCAAATATGTTATTATCGGCCATTCCGAACGCCGCCAATATTTCAACGAAACCGACGAGACCGTCAATAAAAGAATACAGGCCGCCGTTAATAATAATCTCATACCGGTGATGTGCGTTGGAGAATCCGAAAAAGAACGGGAATCAAAAAATACGTTTTCCGTACTTGACAAACAGGTAAAAAAGGGATTAGAGGAATTTTCTCCGGATGATTTGGAAAGGCTGGTTATCGCATATGAACCGGTCTGGGCCATCGGAACCGGTAAAACCGCAACTTCCGATCAGGCTCAGGAGGCTCATCAGTTTTTACGCTCTGTGTTTGAAAAAAGTTTCGGGAATACGCTTGCCAAATCTATTAGAATACTATATGGGGGCAGTGTTAAACCGAACAATATCGCAGAGCTTATGGCAATGCCTGATGTTGATGGAGCACTTGTCGGCGGCGCAAGTCTCGATCCTGAAACATTCAGCAACATCGTTCAGTTTAAAAGATAATTATGACAATATTCTTAATAATAATGCATGTAATCGTCTGTATCGCCCTTATTTTGATCGTCCTTTTGCAGACTGGAAAAGGTGCTGATATGGGCGCTGCTTTTGGAGGGGGATCAAGTCAGACTCTTTTTGGGAGTACGGGCGGCTCAACGTTTTTGGGCAAGATGACAACCGTTGCGGCTATTGTCTTTATGATCACTTCTCTGGGATTGGCTTATCTGTCCGGTCATAAGATGAAAGATTCAATTATGACGGACCAAAAAGCACCCATAGAGCAAAAGGCTACACCGGCAGAACCTGAAAACAGCTCTCACTCTGAGCCGGAAGCTTCTCCACCTGAAAAGCCTGCTCAGGCTCAATAAGCTTTCAAATGTGCCGAAGTGGTGGAATTTGGTAGACACGCTATCTTGAGGGGGTAGTGGAGAGATCCGTGCCGGTTCAAGTCCGGCCTTCGGCACCAGTGGAAAATAAAGGGTTTACAGAGATTAGCTCTCTGAAACCCTTTTTTTATAATTATTGATGAGCTAAGTTCAAATTCAAGGCGTGCAAATTTTGTAATCATGAGGCGTACTTTTCGTACGTTGAATGATTGCGAAATGCAGCACAACGCAGAAGTTGGACTTTTTACGAAACCGTCATTATTTGCGTTATATATTCTTCAAATATGCCTTGAACACAAGCATAGCCTCTTTATTTTTTTCTTTTAAACTCCCTGCTGGTCAACAGTTTGGTCAACATTTGCAAGATACAACTCAAGTTGGGTAATAGCGTTCCGGGCATCTGTCTCGTGAAATGCGTAATTGTAAACCTTCAACATACGAATATAAAACTCAAAATTCTTGGATTAGATGCCCTTGCTGGACCGCCAAGCAACAATATCACCTACGAACTTGATTTTGATTTGCTTCTCAGATGAGCCCCACATGCAACTTTTCGTTTTTAGCACCGGGTCTTCGCATGTGTCCGGCTTTCCCAAAACCCCAACGACCTCTTCGTAGCTCATTCCGATTTTGATTTTATCATAATTTTCCTTGCTGACCTTGCTACATCCGATGAACGACAATATCGAAAACACACATATCGCCAGTACCACCAGTTTTATCATCAATATGTCTCGCTTCATTTGTCTTTTTTTCCTCCTGCATTTTTTCCCTATCCGATGTCTGTTTCTGCCCATTGCATATATTATAAGGGTTCTTTTGGCTATTGTACAAAAAGTGGCCATAGCAGCTTTGCAAAGTAAAACAGTAATCCAATTTTGCCAAACCGCTGATCAATTCGACTATGGGCGTATCAATACTTTCGATATCCAGATTGGATACGCATTTCTTTCTTTAATCATGGGAATAAGGATTATCAACAAAGTCTTTCAAATCTGTAAAAGTTTCCAATTTTCCATGCCTTTTTATTAAGTTTTATCATATAGTTAGCCCTTAGTTTTGCTCCTGTTTCATAAGATCCGTTATAATATCAGCTGCCTGGTGAGATCCATTGCGATCATACCTTTGGGTGCGTTGAAGATCCAAGAGTTGAAAAATTTTCCGAAGCCACTTGCCGGCTTTAAAATCCTCGATACTGATACAGAGTCCTTTCATCTCTTCCTCAATAAATGCAACCAGCTTGGCCGTTTCACGAAAATTCGATCGAGGCACATAACCGAACGGCACTCCCGCCTGATAGACTTCGGCAATGGTACTATATCCGGCTTTACCAACCACGGCATCTGCGGCATATACCAGATCCGGATGGAAAAAATCGGAGCGATGGGGCAAAAGAATTAAATTGTCGTGTCGTTCAGGACGATCACTGCCGCCGGGAACAACGAAACATATCTCCGGTCTTGAGGTAAGGCTTTTCAGGAAACGGTATTTTTCTTGCACGCCGCCGGTGGTCAGCAAGACCATTTTCTTTTCCAGAGACACGCCCAACGCCTCTCTTACCCGCAGGGGTGGCACCCTGACCTGTCGGCTGATGGGGGCCGTGGTCATATCCGCACTCTGCGGATTGCACACCGGAGAGGCCTGGATGTGATACTCAGCCGCCCGGTATATTTTCCTTAAAAAGCTCACATGGCGGCCCATACGGGCATTGTCATATATGAAATCTTCATAAATCCAGTCCCACGTAAAGTTCTCTATTAAAACAGAGGGGATCCTTGCTTCTGTTGCAATGGAAATCCCTATGGGGGCGATATCACAGACGACCAACCGGCAAGCCCGCCGTTTTAAAAAATCTGCTATACCTGAGAGAAGTGCCGGATCGAAAGGAATAAATCGATCCAACCTTTCAATGGTTTCTTCCAAATCATGCGAAAAAGGCGTTTTCTGTACCAGTCCGACATCCGAAGGGAATTCGTGATATATAAACTCACCCAAAAACGAGTCATCGAAAAACCATTTGGGAATTGTAGTAAATATATCAAATGAAACGGAAGGTAATGTTTTACTGACAGCGTCCATTACCGCTGAGGCACGGGCCGCATGACCAAAGCCATGGGGAGTAATAAAATAGGCAATCCGGTGCATTTTAGAAACAGGTATTACGGTCAGAAAATTTAACGGAAATATCCATATAAAATTTTCTAATTCCTAATTCATCATTAAATTTCTAATTCAAAACCTATCATGGATTCTCTTTATCACTAATCTCCCTGAAAATGTATAACCAATTACATAAATTGCTGTGAAATTTATTTCACAATAATTACGTTTTTTATTTTCTAAAAATTATAAACAATTGATATCATTATATTTTAAATAGATAATACATCTGGCACAATTCTTGATAGGAAGAATATCACATTCAAAACCTCAATTGAGGGAAATTTTTAAACTGTATTATAATCTCTTTCATCTATGAACGAACAAACAAAAAATATATTTCACTTGGATAGAAGATCTGGAAAAGACCGACGTAGACATAAGATTCCGGAAATAAAATCATTGTTCATTCACAAGAGGAGAAAAACAATACGTCGGCAGGACGATAAAGAAAATATTTTCTATTTTGATCAATATAGTTCAACGCTTTTTGGAGCGATAGTAGTTTTTCTTCTTCTAAATATAATCGATGGGTGGTTAACTTTGTTTTTGTTAGATCACGGAGCTACGGAAATCAATCCTATAATGGCATATTTTCTCAACTTCGGCCCGTTGACGTTTATGAGTGTGAAATATTTTTTAGCATGCTATTCTGTAATTATTCTTGTAATATTCAATAATGTTTTTCTTAAGAAAATTAAAATTTACACTCGCTCTCTCTTTTCTTATACCATTGGCGTGTTTATGCTTATCGTGGCATGGGAACTGTTTCTAACATTTAGAATTATATTTTGAACGAACAATATTCGAACGGAATCAAAATCCATTCGGCATGGGTCCAGATTTCTTGAATCCGTAAGCAGCCTCATTTAATTATGATTCTTGGATCAGCCATACAAAAGGCATCTCGAAAATTTTCATGAAATATCCGGGCTAGGGCACCG
>JAFDHQ010000209.1 GCA_019308685.1 Deltaproteobacteria bacterium | reverse complement strand
CACATCATCATCTATTTGGACCATACCGGTATGGGGGATCTTGTGATACTTTTTTCCGTCCGGAGCAAAACCGAAACCGTCACTCCCGATAACGGTCCCGGCATGTATGATCACACGGTTTCCTATTGTGCAGCGCTCAAGGATTGTCACATTGGGGTAAATCCTAACATCGTTTCCGATGACAACGTTGTCACCGATAACCACATGGGGAAAAAGCGCAATTCTATGACCCACCGTGACGTTATTTCCAATCACGACAAAAGGAGCAATCGATGCTTCCCGGCCGCATAAAAAGCTTTTTCCGATATATGAGAACGAAGGCTTTAAAGGGGGATGAAAAAGGTTCAAAACCATGGCAAAAGCAAGCTGGGGATTGTCTACCTGTAAAATATTTTTTGCCGAAGCTTGAAAATCGCGTGGAACAATAATCGCTCCGGCTTCTGTTTTATCAATCTTTTTTAAGAATTTTGCATGACCGGCAAAGGTTATTTCATCACCGGCAGCATCATCAAAAGGCGCAACACCACAAATATTTTTATTCTTATCTCCTTTTATCGTGCCGTTTACAATTTCGGCTATCCTGGCCAGTGACAATTTCATTTTAAATTATACCTAGTGGCTTCGATTATTTTTTCTGAGTCTTTTTATCCTTTTCAGCCTTCCGAGCAAAACTGGCATTGTATTTCTGAATCAACCGGTCGGTTATATCGATGGCGTTTGGGGAATACATCACTCCGGCCTCCCGTTTTTCGAGAATTAGGAGAAAACCTTCCTTTTTACCCATCTCAGCAATAATATCTAAAATTTCTTCCTGGATCCGGGCAACAAGTCTTTTTTCTCGCTCCTTGAACTCAGCCACATATCTTTTCTGCAACGATTTAAAATCATTGATATTTATTCTTATTTCACGTTCTTTCTCTTCCCGCATCTCCCGACTCATTACCAGCGCTTCACGTTCAAGCTTATTTTTTGTTGCTTCAATTTCTTCCCCCCTTTTCTTGAGATCAGCCTCTATCTTTTTGCCCCGTTTATTGATTTCAGCCGTTGCCTTTTTGCCGGCACTCGATGTCTTAAGAATTCTCTGAAAATCTACAATACCTATTTTGGCGACATCTGCTCCATAAGAAGAAGCAAGTAAACAAAAACAAATTACTGTTGTCACAAAAGCCACTTTACACGTTCGCATTTTTCCCCCTTCAAAAATAGTCTAACTGTTTTTTATGGAACTGCTTAACTCATCTACTTCAGCAGTCGGGGTGTTTTTCTTATAAAACATAGAAAATAGCGTAATAAATGATCAGCAACGAAATCATACACTGTATGAGTTTGTATGATGTCGTCGCTGATTATTCATGAAGCGATTCAATCGAAAAAAACTCCCCGACCCTTCATCTGTTTGAACAATCACACTTGTCAAAAAGATGTGCCCATTCCAAATTCCCACTGTGCCCCTGATCCCTCGCTATCAATGATGTACCCTCTCTCAAGACGGATAGGACCCATAGGAGAATACCACCTGAAACCGAATCCAGCGGTTTTTCTGAGACCTCCCAAATCTATACTCTCACCGTCATCGAAAACATTTCCCGTATCATAAAAGAGAAGACCAACAAGCCCTTGTTTCTTCAGCAAGGGGAATATGAGTTCTGCATTACATTGTATATATTTGTTTCCCCCAATTTCATCACCATTTTCATCTAAAACGAAAATGTCACGCCAGTCATAACCGCGCAAAGAGTTAAGGCCTCCCAGATAAAACCGTTCGTAATCCGGGAGTATTCCGCTTGAGTTTTCCTTGACATAACCGATTTCGCCATGCAGAAAAGTTACAATGTCCTTAAACACAGGTATGTACCACCCGGTTTCCCCTAGATATTTTGTAAAGGCGACATCTCCGCCAAGGCCAGAATATTCCACTGATATAAGGTGCCGAGAGCCTTTTGAGGGATTAAACCTTCTGTTCCTTGAGTCGTAAATCAAGGCGGTCGTTATACTGCTTGTTGTATTTTTGCCTTCCAGTTCTTTAATGGATTCTGAAGCATCGTCTGAGATATTACCTATATCCGAAACTTCGTAAGTATAACCAATAGATGCCCGCAATAATTTATAGACAGGGTAGCTGAATCTAACACCTCCTCCCTTACTATCTCTGTCGTATGAATCATAATCAGTCTCCCAATCAAACACATTAATTCTTGCTGACAGAGGAATGTCAAACAGCCAAGGTTCCGTAAAATTTAGTCTATACAGAGTTGTCGTCCCTCCGAGTTGGGCGTCAAGCTCAAGGATCTGGCCACGCCCAAATAAGTTGTTCTGGGAAATGGAGACCATGCCAAAAATATTTTCCACAGTGCTGTAACCGGCGCCAAAAGAAAAAGTACCTGTGGGCTTTTCAGTAACATCGATTTTTAAAACCACTTTATCGTCGGAAGTCCCCTTGACGGTGTTAACCTTAATGTCCTCGAAATAATCAAGCCGGTAAAGGTTGCGGACGCTCTGTTTTAACGCTTTACCTTTGAAAAGCTCTTGTTCATAAACCATTAGTTCACGCCGGATAACCTTGTCCCTTGTCTTTTTGTTCCCGCTGATATCAATTTTTTCAAAATAGACCTGGTTACGTTTTGCGACAACATAGTCAATATTAACTGTCAATTCATCAAAATTTTTGTCAATCTTGGGAGATATTTCGGCGTAGGCGTAACCCTCATCTGAATATAGGTCCGTAAGGGCCAGCACATCGTTTCGAACGATTTCACGGTTATAATAGGTTACTTTGGTAATTTTTAGTTTTTTCTTTAACTCCTCCTCGGGTAAAATAAGGTCACCGGTTACGACCACGTTATTGACTTTGAACCGTGGCCCTTCATCAATTTTTATTTTTATATCTATCCATTTTTCATGAAATTCGATTTGCGGTTCCCCTACTCTAGCCTGGATATAACCGTTGTTGTAATAAAAAGCTGAAAGTTTGGCGACATCCTGTTCAAGATCCTCTCGGTTCAGATTTCCGGATGAGGTCATCCACGAAAAGAACCCCTTTTCAGACGTTTCCATCATTTTTTTCAGTTTTTTGTCTGAATAAGCATTGTTCCCTTCAAATATGATATGTTTTATCAGGACATTTTCACCCTCTTGGATAACGAACTCCAGATCGGCCTGATTAGTTTCCAACTGTTTAATATTGTATGTAACTTTTACATTATGATAGTTTTTTTCTTTATAAAGATCTTCTATACGTTTAATGTTGCTGCGAATCTTGAAAATATTCAGTATTGAACCTGTACGGATACTTAAATTTTCTTTGATCTCGTCATCTTTATAGAGCTTGTTGCCTTGGAAACGAATAATCCGGATATTCGGTTTTTCCTTTACCCTGAATATGATTATCTTGCCTTGGGGGCTTTCTTCGGCCTCAATCCGGATATCTTCAAAATATCCCATCGAATATACGGCCTTAAGGTCTTGCGAAAGATTTTTGGCAATATACACGTCGCCGGGTTTTGTTTTTATAATCTTTTTGATAGCGTCCCCCTCTATACGCTTATTACCAGCAACAAGCACTTGGGCAACCTTTTCCCGCTTTAAAAGTTTCATGCTCATATCCCGGACGAGTTGCTTCACGATCCCCAATAGGTTTTTTAACTCCCTGCCCTCTTGAACAAAAACACTGACAGACCCTTCTTCAAAAGAATCTACCATCTTTGCAACCAGGATGAATTTTTGCCCGATCCGTGTCAAGCTCCCCCAGACAACATAGTCGGCACCGCTTTGAACACCAACATTCCGGATTCCTTCGATAGTTTCAGCATCTTTCTCCCCTACAAAATCAGTAATAATTCCCGGTTCCAGTATAACGACACCTTCCTGTTCCAGGTCTTTTTTGAACATATCCAAAATTTCGGTTTGCATATATGAAAAATCTTTAACCGCATGTATTTCAAATGGTAAAACCACCAACCGTATGGTTTCTAAGGAATGGGCCATATTCGGGGAAAAGCATAGTATTG
>JAFDHQ010000208.1 GCA_019308685.1 Deltaproteobacteria bacterium | reverse complement strand
TCCGCCAAAGTACGGTGGCGGATAAAGTTTGAAGTGAACTAAAGCCCGCCCTGGTGCTAATCGTTCATATATTGATTTGACTTATGCACCATTACAAACATGACTTTTTGAGTATAGAGTATTGGTGATCGGTCTGGGCCAGGGTTAAGGAGTCGCATTGCTCCGACTTTTATACAAATTTTAGATGCTCCTTAATTTTAGGCACGTTAGGTCACTTCACACTCAATAAGTTTGGATATTTTTTGCCATAAAAAACGGAAAATTATAAATAAGGAAATAGAAGTGGTTTCAAAACATTCAATCAGGTTCAAAGTCAAGGCGGGGCGAGGGATTCAAACGCAGGAATATATGTAATATTTCGAGTATTGAATCCCTCGGTCCAACACAGAAATTGGGCCTGAGGGGAGGTTTTGAAACCACTTCTAAACATATCTTGTGGGATCCTTTACCCCTGCTTCTTTAAACCCTTTTTTTCTTAAAAAACAGCTGTCACACCTGCCGCATGCAATACCCTGAGGCGAGGGATCATAACAGCTGTGGGTCAAAGTATAATCGACTCCCAATTCTATTCCTTTATTAATAATCTGAGCTTTGGTCAATCGCATAAGCGGCGTCCTTATTTTAATTTTTGTCGTCCCTTCCACACCTGCCTTTGTGGCAAGATTGGCCATACGTTCAAATGCATCGATATATTCGGGCCTGCAATCCGGGTACCCGCTGTAGTCGATGGCGTTAACCCCGATAAAAATGTCTGAGGATTCGAGAATTTCGGCCCACGCCAGGGCAAAGGAAAGAAATATGGTATTCCGTGCCGGAACATAGGTAACCGGTATCTCCCGGGTCATGCTACGCTCATCCCTGGATGTGGGCATGTCTATATCATCGGTAAGAGATGAACCGCCTATTTTTGTTAGATCGAAATTTATTACAAGGTGCTCTTTTGCACCGATGGCATCCGCTACTTTTCGGGCAGCTTCAAGTTCAACGGCGTGACGCTGCCTGTAAAAAAAACTTAAACTGTAGATTTCAAAACCCTCATGCTTTGCCATGGCCATAGCCGTAGTGGAATCAATCCCGCCGCTGGAGAGAACAATCGCTTTTTTTAGATGGTTCATAATTATACCCCTCTTTCCCTATCAGGCCATATAATTTTATGTAGTTGAAGATGCAGCCTGACATTCAGGTTATCTTCAAGTATCCATTCCGCAAGTTGGGCCGGTGCTATTCTTTCCGACCACGGAGAAAAGAGGATCTGGTCTTTAGGGAAATCAGGGCAATTTGAATGAATGGTTTCTTTTGCGTATTCATAATCACTTCGGGTTCCAATGACAAATTTTACCTGGTCTTTGGGACCCAGTCGTTTTAGGTTTTTCATATCATTTTTGTCAGATTCACCGCTGGTGGGGCATTTGATGTCAACAATTTTTATACATCGTCCGTCAACCCGGCTGATGTCAAGGCTTCCATTGGTTTCCAACATAACTTCATAGCCATTTTCAAGTAGCCTGTGTATTAAAACGGAGGTTTGGCTTTGAAGCAAGGGTTCTCCACCGGTTATTTCAAGCAGCCGGCATGGATAGGTGGCCACACGGTTCATTATCTCGGTGAGCGCCATGTTTACACCTTGTTCGTACGCATAACGGGTATCACAGTATGAACATCTTAAATTACAACCGGTGAGTCTTACAAATATGCAGGGGCGGCCGCTATGGATGGATTCCCCCTGTATGCTGTAAAATATTTCGTTTACTAAAAGGGACAATTGAATACCTTTAACTATCGTCAATTATTATAAAAACATCTTAATATCACTCTAAAATAGAGAAGTAAACCTTAACATTAGTTTGTAATAATAATATTATTTTGGTAAAAGATGACAAGTTTTTTTATTGAATCTTGCTTACAGTTGAGGAGAGGAATGAAGCGCATTGGTTTAATGAAAAATACCGTTCAGGAATATGCATGGGGGTCTCATACCGCTATTGCTGAACTTTTGGGCAATGGTTCCCCTTCAAAAACGCCACAGGCGGAGCTATGGATGGGGGCTCATCCCAAAGCGCCTTCCATGGTAAAATGTGATGGCAACTGGATATCTTTGCTTAAATTGATTGAGCAAAACCCGGGCCATCTTCTCGGGAAAAAAGTTGCGGTAAAATTTAACAATAGGCTTCCGTATCTGTTCAAGGTACTGGCGGCAGCAAAACCGCTATCCATCCAGGCTCACCCCAGTGTCGATCAGGCCAAACAGGGTTTTGAATGGGAAAACAGACAAGGGATTCCTTTAGATGCTTACAACAGGAACTATAAGGATGATAATCACAAGCCCGAGTGTATCTGCGCTATGACTCGTTTCCGGGCCTTGAACGGTTTTCGGAAAATTTCGAGTATTTTTGGACTAATGGAAAAGATTTGCCCGAAAGGATTGAAAAAACAGCTGGGTGCGCTTCGAGGGCAACAGAGTCCCATGGCGTTAAAAAATTTTTTCCAGTCCCTGATGACAATGAATCACAAGCAGAAGACTCAGATCATCTCCCATGCGGTTTCAAATGCAAAAAAGTTTACCGATGATGATCCGGCCTATCGATGGATGATCGATCTTCATAAACAATATCCGGCGGATGTCGGGGTGTTTTCTCCCATTCTCTTGAACCTGATATGTCTTGAGCCGGGTCAGGCAATGTTCCTTCCGGCCGGGGAACTTCATGCTTATCTTGATGGTGTCGGGATCGAATTAATGGCAAACTCGGACAATGTGCTCAGGGGCGGTCTGACACCAAAGCATATTGATGTGCCGGAGTTATTGAACGTTCTTAATTTTGAAGAACGCAAGGTAAATATCTTGAAGACAGAACAGATCAACGAATGTGAACGGCTATATGAAAGTCATGCTGAGGAGTTTGTTCTGTCTATTATCCATGTAAGAGAGGGGATAACCTATAACAGTTCCGCCCACAGGAGCATTGAAATACTCCTGTGTACGGATGGGAAAGCCACGATTACCGATCTCGAGAAAAATGATACGATTGTTATTGAAAAGGGAAAATCTATTATAATTCCTGCAGTCGTAAAAACATACCGTATCCAAGGAAATGCCGCCTTTTACAAAGCAGCGGTTCCGCTTTAAATCCCAATATATGGAAAACGCTCCACGACGGCGTATATCTCTTTCCAACAGCCTGAAACTTGGGCCTAAGGGTTCGCGCAAAAATAACTTCGCAGAATTGGCGCTCAGATTTGGTCCAGATTTGGCTGATCCGAAAGAGCAAAACCACAGGAATAGCGAGCCAAAACCACAGGAATAGCGAGCTATTTCGAGGATTTTGCGAGTGAGGTATCAGCCAAAGATGGGCTGAAGCTGAGATGTAAAAATGTGAAGTTATTTTTGCGCGAGCCCTAAGTGCTCTGATTCGTAAGTTCGATGACATATTTTTTTATATTGTTTCATCGCCCGCTTTGCTTGAGACGCAAAGGCCGCAGAGTTAAATAATATTTCTTTTGCCGTTGAGGGGACGGCAAAAGAAAACAAATCAACCTTTATAAAAGTAATATTTTATTGAAATACAAATGGTTATTTATTTATCTTGTTTGCGTTTGAAAAAAGTCTTGACATAAAAAATTCGATACTATAGTTGTGGCAAGGAAGAGTATATAAAATAAGGAAGCTAAATGGTGCATAATAGATCAGGTAGGTATTATTTTTATTATTGGTATTTTTTTAATACCGGTCTGCCTGGGGTGCGCTGATACAAGAACAACTTGCAAAGCGAAAAAAACCGTGGGTAGACGGAAAACCCCACGGTTTTTTCATTTTCAAAGGCCGTGGAGAAAAAAATCCATGGCCTTTTTTGTTTAAAAGGAGGAGTTTATCATGACGTATTTAGGCAAACGAATCCGGATAGAGCGGATACAGAACCGGGATACCAGAAAGACGGTAATTGTGCCAATGGATCACGGCATTTCAATGGGTCCCATAGACGGTCTGAAGGATATGAAAGATGCCATCCATAAAGTGGCTGAAGGGGGAGCAAATGCCATAGTGGAGCATAAGGGTTTGGTGGGTGAAGGTCACCGGGGGGGAGGCAAAGATATCGGACTGATAATCCATTTGTCCGCCTCCACGAGCCTTTCGCCGTATCCCAATGTCAAAACATTGGTCTGTACGGTTGAAGAGGCGATCAAACTCGGTGCAGATGGCGTATCCATACATGTGAATTTAGGGAACGGCCAGGAAAAAGAGATGCTTCATGATTTTGGTCAGGTGAGCAATGAAGCTCGTAAGTGGGGCATGCCGCTGCTTGCTATGATTTATCCAAGAGGCGAGAAAATCAAAAATGAATACGACGTAAATGCGGTTAAGCATGCTGCGCGTGTGGGAGATGAGATGGGCGCGGATATTGTAAAAGTGTCATACACCGGCTCAGTGGAGACATTTAAAGAAGTTGTGTCGGGCTGTTCGGTTCCTGTTGTCATTGCCGGTGGTCCTAAAATGGATTCAGACCATGAGATACTCGAGATGGTAAAAGGTTCTATTGACGCAGGCGGTGCAGGTGTCTCCATAGGCCGAAATGTATTTCAGCATAAAGATCCCACGCGCATGGTACGCGCAATTTCAGCCATTGTTCATGAAGGCCGCAATGTGGAAGATGCGCTAAAAATTCTAAATCGGGAGTAATATCATGCGAAAACTTTGGGTAAAGGTGGATCCCTGGGATAAGAAAATGGTGACCACGGCCCTTGAAGGGGGTGCGGACGGTATAATGGTGCCCAAGGGATTTTCCAAAAAAGTAAAAGAGCTGGGAAGGATTCAGACCATTTCTGAAGACGGTGACCTGAAGCTCGGGAAAGACGTGGTTTTCTTTACCATAACCAGTGGCGAAGACGAAGAAAAAATAGTCAAGCTCAGTCAGGATAAGCGTGTCATTCTTGAGTGTAGCGACTGGACAGTCATTCCCCTTGAGAACCTCATTGCAAAAGGCGCAAAGGTCATTGCACAGGTTGGCGATTTAAAAGAGGCGCAAACCGCCTTCGGCATTCTTGAAAAAGGTGTCGATCATGTTCTTTTCAATACAGACGATGTCATAGAGTTGAAAAAAACACTTTCCTGGTTTCGCTCAGAAGGGGATAAAATATCTCTTCAAGCAGCCGAAATCGTCGAGGTCAGGTCAGTGGGGATGGGAGACAGGGTTTGTGTGGATACCTGCACATCAATGGACATGGGCCAGGGGATTTTGGTCGGAAACAGCAGCAGTGCTCTTTTTCTAATACATGCCGAAAGCATTTCCAATCCTTATGTAACTCCCAGGCCTTTCCGTGTGAATGCAGGACCCGTTCATTCATACACCAGAGTTCCGGACGGAAAGACAAAATACCTTTCAGAGCTTTCATCCGGAGATCAGGTGATGATCGTTGATTTTAAAGGCCATACAACCACCGGTATTGTGGGGCGTTTGAAAATCGAAAAACGACCATTGATGCTGGTAAAGGCTGTTTTTAAAGGCAAAGAGATTACGAGTATTGTTCAAAATGCTGAAACGATCCGGTTGACAAGCCCCGACGGCAAAGCGGTATCTGTTGTGAATCTATCGCCCGGTGACAAGGTTCTGGTGGCCATGGAAGAGGGCGGCAGGCATTTTGGCATGAAGATAGAAGAATCTATCACGGAGAAATGATCGAGATAAAACCACAGAAAATAAACAATTGTGAGGTTACCGTTCCGGGTTCGAAGAGCTACACTCACCGGATCCTCATTGCCGCCGCCCTGTCAGACGGTATTTGTACCATTCATAACGGGCTTAAAAGCGAAGATACTCTCCTTACCCTGGGAGCTTTACGGCAACTGGGAGTACTCATTGATGTTACGAATGACAAAATTTTGGTGCATGGTGCAAAAGGAACCTTTAAGCCCTGCGTTGATCCGGTTTATCTCGGAAATTCAGGGACTTCAATGCGTCTTTTAACCGCTGTAGCGGCATTGGGACAAGGGGACTATATTCTGACAGGAACAGAGCGTATGGGAGAGCGGCCCATTCAGGATCTGTTGGACGGTTTGAGCCAGATCGGGGTGAAGGCTCGTTCTGTAAATGACAATGGATGCCCTCCCATTGAGATAAAAGGGGAAAAAGTTGCCGGCGGCAGGGTTGATCTGAGATGCGGCGTGAGCAGCCAGTTTCTATCTGCACTTCTTCTCATTGCGCCTTGCACTAAAAAAGGAATTGAAATAAATGTCACCGAGGGGCCGGTATCAAGGCCCTATGTGGATATGACCGTTGATGTCATGAAAGAATTCGGGGTTGAGATCCATCGTAACGGTTACGACCGCTTCAGGATACCCGGGGGACAGACATACCGGGCCGGATCATATGTTGTAGAACCCGATTGCTCCCAGGCCGGATATTTTTGGGCCGCCGCCGCCATATCCGGTGCAAAAATTAAGGTTAAGGGAACGACAATAAATACGCGACAAGGTGATGTTCGTTTTGCGGAACTTTTTGAAAAAATGGGGTGCAAAATTATATATGAGACGGACGGCATTGCCGTATCCGGCGGCCCCCTTTCGGCGATAACGGTGGATATGGCCGATATGCCGGACATGGTTCCCACCCTGGCCGTGGTGGCATCATTTGCCAAAGGAACCACTGAGATTAAAAATGTGGCGCACCTCAAAATAAAGGAGAGTGATCGTCTGGGTTCCGTGGTTCAAGAGCTTTCAAAAATAGGAATCCAGGCAAGCTGCAGCCACACCGGTATGATGATCACGGGCGGCACCCCACACGGTTCTGAAATTGATACCTACGGGGACCATCGCATGGCCATGAGTTTTGCGCTTGTGGGCCTAAAAGTCCCGGGGATAATTATCAGAGATGAAACGTGTGTTGAAAAGTCGTTTCCGAATTTCTGGGATGTATTTCAAGGGTTGTACCAAAGGTAAAAAATTCAAATAACAAATCCTAAAAAACAAACAAATAACAATGACCGAAATTCAAAATTCCAAACAAAAAAAACAA
>JAFDHQ010000207.1 GCA_019308685.1 Deltaproteobacteria bacterium | reverse complement strand
TCGATTCACATTCTACGGATCGGACCCGTGAGCTGGCGCTTGGATTTCGTGGTCGTAGTCGAGACGGCCGGGAAGTTGAACCTCGAGTTATCGAGAGGGACTGGCCGGGGCACGTCGAACAGAAGAATTTTGCAATCGATCAAGCACAGCACGACTGGGTCTTTTGCCTTGATGCGGATGAGCGCATTTCTCCCCGCTTGCGCAAAGAGATCGAAACCGAGCTTGCTGTAGATTCACCCGAGTTCGACGGGTTTACAATGCCGAGAAAAACATATTACTTAGGGCGCTGGATTTTACGAGGCGGTTGGTATCCTGATCGAAAGCTGCGACTGTTCAGAAAGAGTCGCGGGCGCTGGAGCGGCATCAACCCGCATGATCACGTGAAGATCGAGGGGCGGACTCGGAATTTACAAGGAGACCTTTATCATTTCAGTTATCGCAATATAGCGGACCATCTCCGGACAATCAATTTTTTCACTGACATTGCGTCAAAAGAAAAACAAAAGAGACGCATTCGCTTCCCGCTGGCCCGAATGTTAATACAACCCCCCTACAAATTCTTCAAAATGTACTTTCTCAAGCAAGGCTTCCGGGAAGGTATCCCCGGCTTTATCATTGCCATTCTCGGGATGTTTTACGTTTTTCTGAAATACGCCAAGCTTTGGGAAGTGCAGCTTCACGAGAGGAAGGAAGCGAGCGAAGATGATTACCAGACATCAGGTTTTTCCAAGGATTCCGGTGACGATTTCTAAATCTTCGGGCCGGTCTACTCCGATACTTTGATGTTGGGTTATTACCACATGAACCGGTATTTCGTTTTCAAGCAGACGGAGTTGCTCGAGCTTCTCTGTTATTTCCAGACCGCTTGGGCCGAGTTCAACGAATTGCCTTAAACTATTCATTCGAAAGGCATACAGGCCGATGTGTCCGTACAATTCATTCTTTTGTTCGCTATGATGATACGGAATCAGAGAACGGGAAAAATACAGGGCTCTACCGCTTTTAGAGAAAACTAATTTGACCCGGTCCGGGTTTTTGGCTTCTTTTATATTGATTTTTCTCGCCAGTGTGGTTACCCGGACATTTGAAGATTTGAACGGGCGAATAAGTTCTGTTAGCATATCCGGTTCCAGAGTGGGTTCATCACCCTGTATATTGACCACAACAGCGTTTTCCGGCACGTTAAGCCGTTCAGCAGCTTCAAGAACCCGATCCGTACCACTTAAGTGGTCGTCTCTTGTTTTAATTACCGGAACGTTCAGATTTTTTGCTGCCGAGATAATCCGGTGGTCATCAGTGGCGAGGATGGTCTTCGAAAGTTGCGGACAGCGGCTGGCCCGTTTAAAAACGTGCCAGAACATCGGTTTTCCCAAAATTTCTGCCAGGGGTTTTCCCGGGAAGCGTTTAGACCCGTAACGTGCAGGTATGATCCCGTAACATTTTGGAAGATGAGTCATTATGGGGTTTTTCCTGTTTTTTAACGCGTGTTGTTGAGTAACTTCTCAATAAGACGGCAGGCTTTGGCCGTGCCGCCCTGGCGTTTTTTCACATACGTAAGAGCTGCGTTACGCACTTTTTCGCGGGACACGGTTTTTTCTGTACTCTTTACAAGGAAGTTCGAAACTTGCTTCCAGTCAGTTGCTACATGTACCAGACCCTGTTCCACGATTTCTCGTCCGACCCATGAGAAGTTTTCCCATGAAGGTCCGATGACGGGTATGACTCCGCAGGTCAGCGGCTCCAAAAAATTCTGACCGCCCAGAGGCGCAAGACTTCCTCCCACGAATGCGCCTTTTGACAGTTTATAGGCTGAAGACAGTTCTCCAAAAATATCCCATAGGATAACGGTACCTTCAGGGACTTGCTTTTCAATTTGAGACCGTAACACCCATGGTGTTGCCATACGATCCAAGGCCTCTTTCCAATATGCTAAACGGTGCATATGCCGCGGAAACAGTCCAATAACCGTAAGGGGACGCCTGCGATGGATATCAAGAATGATTTTTTCGACGACCGGTTCCTCTTCTCTTCTAGTGGATCCAAGAACAAGGAAAGGTGTTCCGGAGCGAATAATTTTTCCGAGGCCTTTTTCTGTTTCGAGTCCGTGATGAATATTGCTGATATTGTCGAACTTGATATTCGACATCACTTCTACGCGCTCTTTGCCGAATATCATGGCGAATCGTTTGGCATCGCTTTCTGAAATCCCAAGAATTTTATCCGGACCGATCATTCGCCAAAAATATGGCCAGATGAGGTACCTGGACAGACTCTTGGCGGTGATTCGACCATTAATAATAAGGGTGTTACAGCCATGTTTTTTTAAGGCGTATAGGAGACCCGGCCAAATTTCCGATTCCAAAAGAATCATGATTTTTGGGCGGATGGTTTTTACCGCCGTATCCATAATGGAAGGTTTGTCGAAGGGGAAATAGGCCGAATATGCGCTTACGCTTCTTTGATTCGGGGCAATATCAGCAATGGCACGATCCAGTATATCCAATCCTTGGCGGGTGTTTGATGTTGCGATAACTTTAATGGGCATACAGGGATGTAATTTTTTGAGGATTGACCACGCCAGATAGGATTCGCCGGAAGAGGCGGCTTGAATCCACAAATCCGACCGGGTCAATGTCATATGCTGAAGCGTCCGTTGCCTGAAGCCATCGGCAAGGCGCTGGTTCAGGCGAAGCGCAGGGATAACGAGATCCCAGACCATGTTATAAAAATGTAGGGTAGCTTTGAGTGTTATAGCTTTCGACACTACGGCGTTTTGCCTCTTAAGAATCAAGATACGGGGACATCTGACCCGGATATTTCATGATAATTTTTGAAAGGCATTTTCATGAAATAATCGGGCTAAATTCTTGGATCATTTCTTAATAAATTATCAAAATATTCAATTGTCTTTATCAGCCCCTCTTCTATCTCGACTTTTGGGACCCAATCCAATTCTTTTTTTGCAAGGGTAATATCAGGTTTTCTTTGCTTTGGATCATCAATGGGAAGTTTTTCGTATGTGATCTTTGATTTAGCTCCGGAAATTTTAATTATTTTTTTTGCCAATTCCAAAATCGTAAATTCTGTTGGATTTCCTATATTTATAGGCCCTGTTAAAGGGTCGGGTGAGTTCATCAAGCGTACCATAGCCTCAATCATGTCATCAACATAACAAAAGGATCTTGTTTGTGATCCATCCCCGTAAATGGTTATGGCGTTTCCTTTAAGGGCTTGAACAATAAAATTTGAAACAACCCTTCCGTCATTGGGATGCATTCGTGGTCCGTAAGTATTAAATATCCTGGCTACTTTTATTTTTAAATTGTGCTGACGATGGTAATCAAAAAATAGTGTTTCGGCACATCTTTTCCCCTCGTCATAACAGGACCTCAGACCGATTGGGTTCACTCTTCCCCAATAGTCTTCCGGCTGTGGATGGACATCGGGATCTCCATAGACTTCGCTGGTGGAGGCCTGCAAGATTTTTGCTTTAACCCGTTTTGCCAGTCCCAGCATATTGATGGATCCGTGAACGCATGTCTTGGTCGTTTGAACCGGATCAAACTGATAATGTATCGGCGAAGCCGGACAGGCCAGATTATAGATCTCATCTACCTCCAGATAAAGCGGGAAGGTAATATCATGTCGGATATATTCGAAATTCGGATGATTATGAAGATCAGCGATGTTTTGCTTGGTTCCTGAAAAACAATTATCAACGCACAACACGTCATT
>JAFDHQ010000206.1 GCA_019308685.1 Deltaproteobacteria bacterium | reverse complement strand
GCGGCTATACAACCCAGGGATAATTTCGGCCAGGTTGTCGTTCCCGAAGATTCACTTTTTGTCATGGGAGATAACCGGGATCAAAGCTATGACAGCCGGTTTTGGGGGTTTGTGGATTTGAAGGCGGTAAAAGGTAAAGCCTTAATCATCTACTGGTCCTGGGACAAGGAAAATTTTGGAGTCCGGTGGCATAGAATCGGGCGATTACTCAAGTAAAGATCCGGACATTAAGTGACTTGTATAGTGAAAATTAATTTAAAAGTATCCGTTCACAGAGTCGTTGAGTTTGTGGAAATTCCAAATAACAAATCACAAATTACAAACAAATTACAATGACCGAAATTCAAAATTCCAAACAAAAAAACAATCGCTTTTGTACCGTTTTGGAATTTGGAGCTTGTAGTTTGGAATTTATTTGAGATTTCATGCTTGTGATTTGTTATTTCCGTAGTATCCGGGTTAGGTTTTAGGTAATAAAATTAATTATATTAAACAGATACTTAAAACTTAACACTTTCGTAAATCAGGTGGCACATGCAGTTTTCAAAAAAACATATCCTGGATATGGAGTCTCTTTCCATTCTTTCCATTGATGAAATTACCTTTATTCTGGACACGGCGGACAGAATGAAGGAGATATCCGAACGGTCTATCAAAAAAGTTCCGACCCTAAGGGGCAAGACCGTGGTTCTTTTTTTTTATGAACCCAGCACCCGAACTCGCACCTCTTTTGATATTGCGGCCAAGCGACTCAGTGCCGACAGTCTTTCCATATCCGCCAGTTCCAGCAGCATGGTCAAAGGGGAAACCTTGATCGATACCGCGCGAAATCTTGAAGCCATGAATCCCGATGTGATCGTTATACGGCATAGTTCCGCAGGTGCCCCTCATATGCTGGCAAGCATGCTCAAACCTTCGATTATCAATGCCGGTGACGGGATGCACGCTCACCCCACCCAATGCCTTCTTGATTTGATGACGGTTAGAGAACATAAAGGGGATATATCCGGTCTGCGAATTGCCATTATCGGCGATATATCCCACAGCAGGGTCGCGAGATCAAACAGTATCGGGTTTACAAAAATGGGTGCCCACGTTGTTCTGGCAGGGCCTCGTACTATGATTCCCAAGGGCATCGAAGCCCTTGGCGTTTCGGTGACCTTCGATGTGGAAACGGCGATCCGTGATGCAGATGTTATCATGATGTTAAGAATACAAAAGGAGCGGCAACAAGACTTTCTGTTTCCATCAGAACGCGAGTATTCAACCGTGTATGGTTTGACAAAAGAAAAACTGAAAAAAGCCAAAGATGATGTGCTGATTATGCATCCGGGACCGATAAACCGGGGGGTTGAAATTGCTTATGATGTTGCAGACGGGCCGTATTCCATTATCCTTGATCAGGTAACCAATGGTGTGGCCGTGCGCATGGCGCTTTTATATCTGGTGACGGGAGGTGCACGAAATGCGGATGCGGATTAAAGGCGGCCGGGTAATTGATCCGGGAAATTTAGACGGCATCATGGATATCCTTATCGAGAACGGTAAGATCGTAGAAATAACACAGAAGGGTATGACGGGCCATGAGCATCCGGAAGCCGAAATAATAGATGCATCGGATAAAATCGTGACCCCGGGTTTGATCGATATGCATGTCCACCTGCGCGAGCCCGGACATGAATACAAAGAGACCATTGAAACCGGCTGTCTGGCGGCGGCTGTCGGCGGATTTACAGCCATATGCTGTATGCCCAACACGAATCCGGTCAATGATTGCCGACAGGTTACGGAATATATCTTACAAAAGGCACGTGCAGCGGACACGGTTCGCGTTTATCCGGTTGCCGCCATCAGTAAGGGCTCTAAAGGAGACGGTCTTTGTGAATATGGCGAGTTAAAAGAAGCCGGTGCCATTGCCGTATCCGATGACGGCCACCCGGTGAAGAGCAGCCGGTTGATGCGAAGAGCACTGGAATATTCAAAAGGATTTGATCTACCGGTTATTTCTCACTGTGAAGATCTTGATTTGGCTGCCGGCGGTGCCATGAATGAAGGGGATGTTGCCACCCGACTGGGGCTTGCAGGGATACCCAATGCTGCTGAAAGTATCATGGTGTTCAGGGATATTGCCCTGTGTGAGTTGACGGGAGTTCCCGTTCACATCGCCCATGTGAGCACAAGGGAATCCGTAAGGGCCATTCGGGATGCCAAAAAAAGAGGCATACCGGTTACGGCCGAAACCGCGCCTCATTATTTTACACTCACCGATGAATCTGTTAAAGAATATAACACCAACGCCAAGATGTATCCCCCGTTGAGGTCCGCCCGGGACCGGGAAGCGATCTGCCGGGGAATAGCGGACGGAACCATCGATGTGATCGCCACCGATCATGCGCCCCATTCTTTGATCGAAAAACAAGTGGAGTTCGACCGGGCGGCAAATGGTATCATCGGGCTGGAGACATCGGTGTCTCTGGCGTTGAAACTGGTCGAAAAGGGTGTCATTTCCTTGACGGTCCTTGTTGAAAAAATGTCGACCCTGCCGGCGCGTATCCTCGGGCTGAAAAATGGTTTGCGTATCGGGCAACCGGCTGATATTACCATCATTGACCCCGAAAGATCGTATCGTGTCCATGCAGATAATTTCCGGTCTCTGAGCCGTAACACCCCTTTTAACGGCTGGGATATGAAAGGCAAAGCGGTTTTAACCATGGTTGAAGGAAAGATCGTGTATCAGGAACAATAACGAATTTTGCTCCATATGACCATGCTTTGGTTATCCATATAGGGGACTTACTTTTTTGAAAATTCATTGCCTTAATAAAATTCCAAACATCAAATACCAAATAACAAACAAATTCCAATGGCCGAAATTCAAAATCTCAAACTTTATAACTTTGCAAAAAGGCAAGTAAATTGAAAGAAAAATTTTCATCAATACTCAAAAAATCAAAATAGTTTGGGTCATTGGTATTTGGAATTTTGGATTTGTTTGGAATTTGATGCTTGAGATTTGGGATTTATTTATATTTGAAAGTTTGTTATTCAAAAAAAATCAGTGAAAGGTTGCACCACTCAGTGACCCATGATAAATGAACAATTATGAATGATAAGCCTCACATACTGGTTGTAGATGACGAACTGAGCATGCGCGAGTTATTGGAAGTCTTGCTTACCAAAGAAGGATACCGGGTTTCTTTTGCGGATAACGGCCGTAATGCCATATCCCTGATAGAAAAAACTAATTTTGATCTTTTACTTTGCGACATCCGGCTCGGGGATATTACCGGCCTGGAGGTATTAAAGGCGGCAAAAGCCCAGAAAGAGGAGTCGGTGGTCATTATGATTTCAGCATATGCAACCACCGAGGCAGCCGTTGAAGCCATGAATGAAGGCGCTTATGATTTTGTCCCCAAACCGTTTAATAACGATGAACTGACACAAACTATAAAAAATGCCCTGGATCTTAAAACCATAGAGCATGAGAAAGAGATCCTTGATGATGAGCTCAAAAGAACCCTGCATTTTGATAAGATTGTTGGAAACAGCCCCAGCATGAGGCATATTTATAAGCTTATCCTTCAGGTTGCCAAAACAAAATCAAGCATTCTGATCACCGGAGAAAGCGGAACCGGAAAAGAACTCATTGCCCAATCCATACATGATCAAAGTGACAGGAGTGAAAAGCCCTTCGTGGTCTTAAACTGTGGCGGTATCCCTGAGACATTGATGGAAAGCGAACTTTTCGGTCACAAAAAAGGTTCGTTTACCGGTGCCACCCAGGATAAAATGGGGCTTTTTGAGGTTGCGGACAACGGAACGATTTTTCTCGATGAAATCGGTGAACTCACGCCTCCCATTCAGGTCAAGCTGCTGAGAGCGGTTCAGGAACATGTGTTTAAGCCGGTTGGCGGCAATGAGGATATTTCCGTTGACATCCGAATCATATCCGCAACCAATAAGAAGCTTGAAGATGAAGTGATTGCCGGGAATTTCCGGGAAGACCTGTTTTATCGTCTGAATGTCATCGAAATAAAGGTGCCGCCGCTCAGGGAACGAAAGAGCGATCTGCGTCTCCTTGCCCAGCATTTTCTGGATAAATATTCTCGGGAAATGGGCAAGGAAATAACAAAAATTTCATCTTACGCCATCGATCTGTTAAACAAATATGATTTCCCCGGTAATGTCCGTGAGCTTGAAAACCTGCTGGAAAGAAGCGTGGCGCTTTCCACCACCAACATTATTCTTCCGGACAGCCTGGCCCTTTCTGTTCATAAGCGAAGATGGATCGAAGGGATCAAAGACAGGCGTTTCGATCTGGACCAAGTGAAAAACGGGGTTT
>JAFDHQ010000205.1 GCA_019308685.1 Deltaproteobacteria bacterium | reverse complement strand
CGCCCCGAATACATCACGGGATCTTCGACAGGCATAGTGCGATATGTCGAGAATTGAAAACGAGCGAGAACGCCGCCGGAAGCCGAAAGATGCCGTTTATGGATGGACACTAGTTAGGTGGTGGGAAGAAAAATCAAGGTGCCTTTGGGGAGTCCTTTAAAGTCGTTTATTTTATCACCGGCCAGCAATTTTTTGGGTGGTAGGTAATATATTGTTTTCCGATCTTTGTATTTGAGGCCGGCGATTTCATAGGCGGACTGACCGTTATCCAGCTTGTAAGGCCCCCGGTAACCTACAATGAGCTTTGTTTTGGCCGGCAGATCATCCCAGTCGGATATCATTGAACCGACTTTAATCCGGCCTGAAGGTAGAAAATAGATCGTGGTTTTCAGATCATACGCTTGACCGGCAAAAGACCAAGCCGTGAGCCTGTCGGATATGGTTTTTATGGGATCATGGCTTTTTATCAAAGAAATGCTGTTCTCTTGATTAAGCAGCACAACGGTTTTTACGGGTATCCGATCCCAGCCTATTTTACCTGAAATTTGATCACCGGCATAGACATGACCGTCTGGAAATTTGTAGACTGTTGTCCGGCTGTCGTAATCTTCTCCGGCGATGGACCAGGCGGTGTTGCTCTGTGTAATAACGTTGCCGTCATCTGTTTTTGCATAATATTTTCGCCGACCATAATATATTTTGGACAGCTGAAGATCTGCCAAAAGACGGCCGGATCGCACATCAGGATCATAACTCCAGGTCGCTTCCAGCCCGGCTTTTTCGCGAATAAAATTGCTTGCACAACGCTTGCGTCCCCGTTGATTTTTTCTAAACCAACGGTTGGGTTTCCCATAAGCCACCTGGCTGTGGGTCAACACTGCCCGATCATCCAGGCCATATACCCCTTGCAAAATGTTAATCAAAATGCCCACGGAACGATACTGGCTTTCAGTGATGGATCCGTAATGATACCCGACCAATTCTATTCCAATGGAAATATTGCTGATATCCGTCTCCCCGTTCCACATGCTAAGACCGGCATGATCGGCCACGTATTTCTTGTCCAGAACTCGATAAGTACGTCCGTTTCTGGCAATCACATAATGGGCATGTCCGCCATGGGTTCTCCGACCGTTTCGCAATCGTTTTCCCTTGGAAACAACCCGTAGCGTCATTTTAAGTCCGAGTTCCGAGGTGTGGACAATAATATATTTGGTCTTTTTACGCCTGACTTTTTCATAACCCGGATTCAGCCGCGAACGGTAATCCATAATGGAACGCTGTAAGCTTCTGCGCTCTTTCAGAGGGTATGCAAAAGAAACCTGTGGTAAATTAAAAATAAAACCAAAAAATAAAGAAATAGCCCATATAAATCGTTTATTGTAAAAATTTGAAAAATCACGCATAAATTTCATAACATTCAATCCGCTTGCATTAAAAAAATATTTATGAAAAATATAGTAATCCTATTTGATGTGTTTCACTGCAGAATTCGGGCCCATTCGTGTTTAAATGACGAAAAAGTATCCTATCCGAAGTTGAGTGAGGATGTCAACCGCTGGTTTTGAGGAAGCTCCGGAAAATTTCGCCGGGTGCGCGGTAGTGATCAGCCACGACCGCTGGTTTTTAGATGGTATCGCCACGCATATCCTGACGTTCGAATGAGACAGCCGGGCCATATGGAAAATAACCATAAAGAAAATTAGAATTATAGTATATTTCTGAAAGGGATGAATCATTGGTTGAAGTACGTTTTGAGCAACCTAAAGATATTGATGAAGTCCGTTTGTTAAACGATAAAGCGTTTGGTCAACCTGTAGAGGGGCATATCGTCGATAAGTTGCGTCAATCATGCAATAGAATATTATCACTTGTCGCAATATCCAATAATAAAATCGTTGGGCATATTATGTTCAGTCCCGTAACCATAGAAACGCAGGAAGTCGTTATTCAAGGAATGGGCCTTGCTCCCATGGCGGTATTACCGGAGTTACAAAATCAGGGGATTGGCTCTATACTTGTAAAAGAAGGACTTCGAATTATTCGTAACATGTCATATCCATTTGTTATCGTGCTTGGTCATAAAAAGTATTATCCCCGATTTGGATTTGAACGAGCATCAAAATATGGTTTGAAAAGTCAATGGGAAGGGATTCCGGATGAAGCATTTATGGCAATGATTCTTAATGATTCAATAATGGAATGAGTGTCCGGTATTGTAAGATACCTGGATGAGTTTGATGAAGCAATGTAGAAAATCCAATGGTTCAACTTAGATGGATTCTTCATTCCAGCTTGATTAGATACCACAATAATCATAACCTCGCGAACTGGTTGTAATGATGGTAAGATGTTTGCCCCCGATGTGATCACGCCAATTATACATTTTCGCCACATTCCCCTCTCAAAAACACACCGGGCATTAGAAAAACTAGTACCATAAGACATGAGATCTAATACTAAAATAATAGAAAGCTGGACCTGAAAATACAAAAAAATCATGCTCTTGACCGATTGCAACTTAATTTATTCTTTGGTAAAAGGTAGATTGTATTATTAGACTCTGTTAAGTATCCAAATAATCAAAAAAATTATGCAGGCTAAATGATCGTAAACAAAATGGGAAAAATATTTTATGTGTTTGATTTATTATTCATTTTATTTGATTCAGATGCATTTTCATAACTCTTCTATAAATGAGATATAAATTTATTAAAAAATCCCATTTTGTTTACCTTTCGGGAAAGCCCGCCGGAGGCGGACAAGCCGATGACAGCGCCTTGAGCGAAGCGAAATCCCGCCTTAAGCGGGAATCTTCTTCCTTATCAAGGGCTCGCAGTAAACAACGGAGGTTTATCCCGTTCAGTATAGCGGGACTTCGCCCTTGATGCCTCAAATCTGGGATATCCTCGACTTTACGCTCATTTAGGGTAAAAGATTAAATCAATGAATCAAAATATAATCTGATACTGTCTGTAAGATCGAATTCTGCTTTGGTTCAATAGAGTTATTGTTTGATGTCTGCAATAAATTTGTTGGAGGTCTTAATGGCCTCATTCATATTTTGGATCAAACCGTCAATTTCGCCTTTCAGTGCGGAAAACTCCTCTCGCAAAGAACCGATAGCTTGAGCATTAAGGTTGTGTTTCAGGAACAAAACATTGTCTCGAAATGACCGCAAAACCGGCGTCATACTTTTCTCAGCCCGATGCATACTGGCAAGCATCTCGCGGTAACGGGTTTTGGTGTCCTGCAGTTTCCGTTTGCTGGAGTTACGCATATTGGCATTCTTATAAAGCTTCAATTCGTCCTCCCACTCGTCAAACAGGGCACCTGCTACAGATTCCACAGCGTCGATCCGATCGGACACCTTTTTGCCCGCCTTTTCACTATCCTCATATTCTGCATTCAACTTCTCATACGCCTTCTTTAGCTTGCTGTTTTTAATATGGATAACCGTGCCAAACTGTTCTAAAGCTGATTTAAACTGTTCCTGAGCTTCAGATTGAGCATCCCGGGCGCTCTCCACCCGATCCACAAGAATATCGCGTTTATGAATACCTACCTTTTCCATAGCGCCGTAATATGCCTTGGAACATCCTCCAAAAAAGGTAACCAAGAAAACGGCAATAAGAATCAACTGAACAGGTATTAGAGTCATCTCTTTTCTCATGTTTTTCTCCTTATGATGGTGTTTTTTTCTGTATTCATTTCCTTAGGGAACAAAAAATTGCCCGATAGTCATCCGTGAAATGTAAAAATATTAAATTTGAAATA
>JAFDHQ010000026.1 GCA_019308685.1 Deltaproteobacteria bacterium | reverse complement strand
TGTTCCCGGTTCACAAGATCGACAGATGCCTGGTCAATGGCAACCGGGTCGGTGGACGCAACGATGCCGATGTTCCTTACGATAGGGGCATCGTTATGACCGTAGCAATCACATGCCGGGGATACATCGGTGATGAAATTTACGAACAATGTTTTATTTGCTTTATTCTTTAAAACACCCAGGGTGTATTCCACCATATTTTCCAAAAAAACAGGTATGGCTTGATTCCACTGGATCTCGATGGCATCGTTGGGACAAATAATAATACATTCCCCGCAGCCGATACATTTTTTTGCGTCCAGCACCGCCTTTTCTTTTTTCAGTGAAAGGGCGTTCTGTGAACAGTGATCCGTACAGTCTCCGCATCCCACACATTTTTCCTCAATCACTTGGGGGGATACCGTTGAATGCTGCGCCAGTTTTCCCCGGCGGGAAGCGCATCCCATTCCCACATTTTTTATGGTCCCGCCAAAACCGGAGAGTTCATGTCCTTTGAAATGGGCCACGGATATCAGTGCATCGGCCTCCATTATATCCGATCCGATGTACACTTTTTTATAATTTTTCTGATTGATGGTTACCGCTGTTTCATTTTTGCCTCTTAATCCATCGGCAATGATAATAGGAGCATCCACCACAGCATATGCAAAACCGTTTTGAATCGCGGTTAACAAATGATGGGGAGAGTCGCTTCGTGTCCCGGCATAGAGGGTATTGGCATCGGTCAGAAACGGAACCCCACCGATATTTTTTATCGATTCCACGATCTTCCGTATAAATACGGGCCGGATAAACGCGGTATTCCCCTGCTCTCCAAAATGGAGTTTAACCGCAACGAGATCCCTCTCTTTGATGGTTTCAGAAAGGCCCGTGGTATCCAAAAGCCTGGCAAGCTTTGCAATAAGACTTTCCTTGGCTGTGGCTCTTAAATCGATAAAATAAACATTGCTTTTCATGGCATCCTCCCGATAAAATTGTTGTCTTGATAAAAAAAATTACCTATTGCTTTACTCAAAGTCAAGGCGTTTGAATACAGAGGTTACACTCAGTGTCACTCTCAGTTGCGGGTAATGAAACCCTAATTGAGCATAAACAAAACCGAAACCGATCATTATCTGTCTATTTTAATGAGTCTTTCGCTTAGTTAGGGTTTAATATTGACAACAGGCACAGTTTTTATTATATTTAAGCATTTTTTAATTTCAGATCCACAGGCATGATATTACCATTTTGGAATAAGGAGAAAAATTAATAATAAATAATTCTCTTTACCTGAACAGGCGATACTGGATTCTCCCGACACCTGATCTCCTCAGAATCTCTGCATAGTTAAATGGTATAATAGAACCCTAATTGAGCGTAAACAAAACCGAAAACAATTATAATATATTTATTTCAAGAAGCATTTCGATGATTCGACGACATTTTAATCATAACTAACCAAATATTCGATGCGCTAATGGACTTGCCACGCCAATTAACAGGGGAAGACCATAATATTATATTGGACAGTATCGAGGAAGGGGTCTTTACTGTTGATTTAGACTGGCGCATCACTTCATTTAATCGGTCAGCAGAAAAAATTACCGGAGTCTCCAAGGAAGCGGCCATGGGATGCCTATGTTCGGAGGTTTTCGGTGCCAACGTATGCAATACAGCAGATTGTGCTCTCCTCAAGGCCATAAAAACCAATCAGCCAATTATAAATATGCCGGTTTACATTCACCGTTCCGATGAAAAATGCATCCCCATCAGTGTCAATGCCACGATATTGAAGGATTCAAACGGCCGTATGATCGGCGGTGTTGAGACGTTCAGGGATTTGTCCGCGATTACCCGGTTGCGCAAATCACTTCAAAAAAGTTACTCTTTTGAAAATATGGTGAGCAAGAATCAAAGAATGCTCGAAATTTTTTCAACCCTTCTTTTAATTGCCGACAGCGACTGTATCGTTTTAATAGAAGGCGCCACCGGTACCGGAAAAGAATTGCTTGCCAAGGCGATCCATAACAACAGTCCGAAAAAAAACGGACCGTTTGTACCGGTCAATTGCGGTGCATTGCCCGATACATTGATCGAATCAGAGCTTTTTGGATACAAAGCCGGTGCATTTACCGATGCCAGAATAGACAAACCCGGGCGTTTTGCCCGTGCTCAAAACGGTACTATTTTTCTTGACGAGATCGGTGATATTTCCAGGGCCATGCAGACTCGCCTTTTGCGAGTTCTGGAGGAAAAGACTTATGAGCCTTTGGGATCCATTAAACCCGCCCAGACCAATGCCCGGGTTGTAGTGGCAACCCATCAAGAACTGGACAAACTGGTTGAAGAACAAAAATTCAGGGAAGATCTGTTTTTCCGCATTAACGTAATGAAGTTGACATTGCCGACGCTTTCGGAACGAAAAGAGGATATTCCTCTTTTGGTGAACCATTTTATCGAGCGGTTCAATCGTGGAAAAAAGAAGAAAATTCTTGGCCTTACTCAGGAGGCAATGGCTGCGGTGATGCTCTATGACTGGCCCGGCAACATACGTGAGCTTGAAAATGTGATTGAACATGCGTTTATCCTCTGCAGAGAGCCATTGATTCGTCTGCAACACTTACCGGATAAACTGCTGTCGGAAATTAATGCCATTTTTGCCACCGGTGGTACCACCCTGAAAGATATTGAAAAGAATGCAATTTTTCAGGCTCTCCAGAGAAATAATTGGAAAAAAGCGGTAACCGCCAAAGAGCTGGGTATCGACAAAAACACCCTTCGCCGCAAGATCATCCGTTACGGTATTGAAATGAAATAACCGAGGTAAAAGACATGCCGAAAAAAAACAAACCAACGGAAAAACAACGTTTAACCGTACTTACCCTGGAAAACGATTTCCGATTTGAATGCCATAAAGGCCTGAATTGTTTTACCCGATGTTGTTGTAACATTACCATTTTTTTGACGCCTTACGATATCCTTCGTATGAAAAACGCTCTGAATATATCCTCAGGAGAGTTTTTAGCCAACTATACGGTGTCAATGATCGGCGACGCGGGCCTCCCCGTGGTTATGCTAAAAATGAAAGATGATGATCGGAAAACTTGTCCCTTTGTGACGCGCCAGGGATGCACTATTTATCCGGATCGTCCGTGGTCCTGTCGCATATACCCCCTGCAACCGGAAAGCACCAAAATCACCGAAAAGGCCGGCAAAAAATACTATTCTGTTATGAATGTTCCCTTTTGTCTCGGTCTTGAGGCGGACAGGGTCTTAACGGTAGCGGAGTGGATTGAAGAACAGGGAATTAACGTTTACCAGGAAATGGAAGCGCCCTTTAAAAAAATTACGACCAATGAATTTCTCAGCCAAAATAAGATTACGAACAAAAAGATCCAGGAGATGTTTTATATGGCCTGCTTTGATCTGGATCGTTTTAGACGCTTTGTAATGGAAAGTACATTTCTGGAACGCTTCGAGGTGGAACCGGAAGTGTTGAAAAAAATAAAAGAGAATGTTGTGGAACTCTATCATTTTGCCCTTAGATGGCTTGAATACGGTCTGCTCGGACAGCACGTGCTCAAGGTCAAACCGGATGTCATGGCGGCCAAAAAGCAAGAGCTGAAAATAAAATGATCGATCAGGCGGTGATTCACCCCATAAAGGAGGGAAAATTTCGGTTCACCTGCCATAACGGCTTACCTTGCTTCACAAAATGTTGTGCCAATCTTAATCTGGTGCTCACGCCTTATGATGTACTTCGCCTCAAAAACAGGCTCAATCTTTCATCCCAGACATTCTTAGATCGATACACTACCAGTTTTGTCGATGAAAAATACGGGGTTCCGGTGGTCAAGCTTAAGATGAACAACGATGAAACACGCCAATGTCCTTTTGTAAAACCGGAAGGTTGTGTTGTCTATGAAGATCGACCCGGCGCCTGTCGCCTATACCCTTTGGGTCAAGCGGCTTCCATGTTTCATGGGGGACATCAGGCGGATGAATATTATTTTATAGTGAAAGAACCTTACTGTCTCGGGTTGAATGAAGAACAGGAGTGGACAGTTCCGGAGTGGCTTACGAATCAGGGGTTGGATAAATATAATACCATGAACCAGTTTTTTATGGATATCACGGCCGGCAGGCCGTCAAAAATTATCAAAAGACTCAATGACCGGCAATTACGGATGTATTATATGGCCTGCTACTGCCTGGATGATTTCAGGAATTTTGTATTTGAAACCTCGTTTCTGGATAAATTTGACATCGCGCAAGATGTGTTAAACCGTATCAAAACCGACGAAACGGAACTGATGGCGTTTGCCTGTCAATGGCTTAAGTTCTCCCTCTTTGGGGAAAAGACTTTTCAATTAGCAGTCACTGAATTGGGTTAACCGTAACAACTCAGTCAATAATATCATCTTTCAGGGCGTCATAGGACCAAACCGGTAGGGGCGCGCATTTGCCGGTGTCGGGATCTAAACGACAGCGATACGATGCCCGGGTTGCCTGTTGTTCCCACATGCGTTTCCAACCGTCAACAAAATAGGAACACTCATCGTTAAAACAAACGAAAAAGAATTCATTGGGCCAGGTGGATGCAATGGGTACTTTCCATTTTTTCATCTCCTGCCCGCAATAGGGACACATCGGTGCATTTTTGCCTGACATCTATTTATTTTCCTCCCCTCGACAAGCGCCTGCCGGTATCATTCGATAATTTTCATATCACCAACGCCTGAAAAATCCACTTGAAATTTTCAGATCAAAAAGGGTATATATATAAAAATCTTAAAACATACTAAAGGAGAAAAGATAGATCATGACAACGGTTGTGGGAAAAAATGACATTTCCTGTGATCACTACGAAGCGACTCTGGAAGAAGGTTCGCTGGTCATGGAACCTTATTGTGCCTGTGGCAATCCCCTTAATGACGATTATTTCTGTGACCGTTGCAAGAGAAAATGTCACTGTCATCAAATTATCTGTGACAATGAAACCACATTAAAATTGGTGAAAAAATACGTCAAAAAATCGTCTCAGTTTTCAGCATTCAAAGTCAAACTTAAATGATTCGGCACACGGCCATTCGCCGCCTTTCAGACACGTATCCCGCCATAGGGATCTTGCAGGTCTTCTAACTTCTGAATCGCCGCATCGATCATTTTCTCACCCCCAATTCTTTCATTTGCCGCTATCATGACCGGCAAGGCCTTAACGTTATTAAATTTGCCCAGTGCATCTCCGGCCCAATTGACGATGTGAGAACTTTCATGCTCAAGAAGCCGTATAAGAAAGTTATAAGCGGCGGGAATGCGAATATTTCCGAGCACCGACACAATGCCGGTTTTTATGGGATCAAATGTTTTGTCCTTTGAAAAGGCCTCTTCAATGTAGGGTATGACAACTTTCCCCTGTTGTTCCAGATAATGGAGGCTGGCCCCGGATGCATACGCAAAACCGAACATGGATATGTCAATCAGGGCACGAATGGACCTATCTGTTTTATAAACGGAGAGAATTTCGGGCACAAAAAGACCCGCCCAGGAGTATTTGCAGGCCAGCGGCAAGAGATATGATATACCCTCGGGTCCGACGGCCTTAATCTTATCCAACGTTCCCTTTAGTGCATTCCGGCGCAGTTCAAGGCCCTGGGAATGCTTTTTTGGAAATTGACCCGGATCATCCGCGGCCTGAAGCCGGTTTACCAGTGCTATAATTTGCGGGTTTGGCACGGCAGGATACAGGGTCTGATAATCTTTGGCTTTCAGGGCGATCCAGTATTTCTGCAGCCAGGTCTGGGGAGGATAATAGTAAGAGAGTGCCGGTTTATCTATTTCAGCATCCCGGTAGCGCCTGTGCTGAATAAAGTAGGATTTTTCGGATTCGGCGACTTTCAGCCGGCGCCGGCAAATTTCGATGGCCGCGTCACACTCTCCGGCATATAAATGACTGGTCGATATGATATCGTGAAGCCTGTCCTCATTGGGGTAACGGGTGATCAGCTTGGATGCAAAGCGAATCGCCGAGTCATATTGCTGTGAACTGAGTAGGCCAAATGCCTTTTCAATGCACCTGATCAGCTTGTCTTGTTTTTTTTGCTTTGCTTTTAGGCGTTCTGCTTCAGCCATATCATTCGTCCGCCGGGCTGTCTCATGTTTTTCCAAACAGCATTGTTTGTATTTCTTTCCGGACCCGCAGGGACAGGAATCATTCCTGCCGACTTTTACCGGCGGTGCTTTAAGCACTTTAGCCCTTTCCCGTTCAGCCTGGGCAAGCAGATCGTCGCGCATCCGGAAAAGTTGTTCTTTGGTCATGCCGGCATGTTGCGCAACTACATCAGGATCACCTCCCTGAAGTAGCTGTAAAACAGGTTCGAACTCCGCTTCCGAAAGTGTATTAAATTTATTGGAATTATCCATAACACCATCTCGCTTTTTGACAACGGTTATAGTTTTTCGAAAAATTTAATGCATGCCCGTGCAAAACCGTCAATATAAACCTGAAAATCGAAACTTTTGTCCCCCTTATGTTTATTTAAAATTTCAGCACGAAAAATATCCCAATTCATGGGAATTCCCCTGGCCCGATATATAGCAGCCAGTTCATCGTAATCCGCCTCGTGTTTGGCGAAGTTATTACCGTTTTTATACCCCAGATCAAACCAGTCCTTAAGATCCTTTTTTTCCTTCTGTACCATCATCGTCAGTACGTTAAGCTATGAAAATATAGATCGCAACAATTGACAGCCTCACGAATTGACCACATTCATGAGGCTGCCGGTGGAAAATGTCTGTGTGGCATTACCCAGACACCTTTAGGAGAGAGATTTCATATCAACACATGCCCCATTCGACGCTCATGAATTTTTGCTCAAACGTCCGGAATTCATCATGGTTTCGAAAATCATCAGGGCTTAGGATATGGATGCCGTCTTTATTGAACTTCAACAATCGATAAGATTCTACTTCCTCCTGTTCATTAACAATTTCATCGCATAGCGCTACCAAATCCGGTACCGCACTCGCATGAGTCTCGACCGTCGCCCGGACCTGTGACATATTCGGCCAATTGGGATCTTTTTTAAAGCCGGCCAATATTACTTCTGCCTTCTGATCTTCGTTAAACCGCACCGGGAATACCGCAACGTATATCTCGGTCACCCGCTCTATGTTTTTTTCGTCTTCGTCCGGGGTCTTCATTTTAAAATGGTCCTCTAAATGTGGTGAAAATTTTAAAGGTTCACCGGTAAGTAACCCAAGGCTCAGGCGCCGCGAAGCGGCGCCCGAGGATAATTGATAATAAATAAATTTACATCCCCACGACCTCTTTAATATCCACAAGATGTATGATGGGTCTCGTAAGCATGGTAAACTCGTCCTTTTCCGCATCATAAACAGAGTTTACGAATACCTTTCCCCATTTATCCTCATCCATCTTTGGAAAATCCGAGCGGTAGTAATATCCGGGCCATCGGGTCTCCTCGCGGAACAGTTTATGCCGGATATGGGCCTCGGCGATCTGTACCCGATGAACGTTCTCCCAGCACCGCATCAGTTCATGGAGATTTCGAGCGGATAGCCTGGAGAGATCCTCCTTGAGGAGTTTCAGAAGATCCAGAGCAATATTCAACGTAACAGCACTGCAGTTATACTGAGACCCCCAGCCGGCCACGTATTCATCCATAATCTTGTTAAGACGGAAGATGGCCATTTTGGGTGTAATATAATTCGGATTGACCTCTTCCACCGGCAGATCATACTTTTTATTGGTCGTGCCCAGCGTGGTATAATTCTTATGTGCTTCGTGGTGCTTCAAGGGACGCAGGATCTCTTCTTTGAGCTTATCAACTTCCGCCTGATCAAATTCAGGCATTTCAGGGTTCTCTACACAGAATTTTACAGCGGCTTTGGCCGCAATCCGCCCCTCGGTAAAAGAACCTGAAGAGAACTTGTGGCTCGAAACACCCACGCCGTCACCGGCTGCAAACAACCCTTTGACCGTAGTCATACGATTATAGCCCCAAAAATACTCTTTCTTGGATTCTTCGGTCTGGATATCTTCGGGACCACTGCACCATGCCCCGGATGCTCCGGAGTGGGAACCGATAAAGTAAGGCTCGGACGGCATGATCTCGGAAGGTCCTTCCTCGGGGAATACGTCCTTTGCGGCCCAGAGAATCGCCTGACTGATGGTCATATCGAGAAAATCCTCCCATGCCTCGGCCTCCAGCTTTTTCATTTCCTTCTTATAGGCTTTCTCGTCAGGCGCTTGTTCGGCAATTTTGGCAATTGCCTTGTCCGTATGTATAAAGATGGGCCCCTCACCTTTCCGATAACATTCAATCATCATCAGATGGTTCCTGAGACATGTGGGGATCGGTTTAACTTCTCCATAGGGCGGCCAATTGTGGAGTTCGCCTCCTTCGGCCAAACCCTCGGCCATATAGTTGAAACCGGTGGCAGAAGTCGCCGATGCCTTGAACAGCAAGAACCATGCACCCACTGGCCCGTAGCCGTCCTTGAACCTTGCCGGAATAAAAACAACTTCCTGAGAGGTCATCTCGGCACCGGCTGTGGTGGTCAGATAGGAGCTGGATCCTGCATTCCAGGGCGGATACCATGCCCTGCCTAGGCCTTCCCCGGTGGATCGAGGCCTGAAAACATGAACCGCACCGCCGGAGCACACCAGGCAGGCCTTAAATTTAAACACGTAAATTTCAGGGTCTCTCACGCTGAACCCGATGGCCCCCGCCACTCTGTTTTTGTCATTCTTGTCGAGCAGAAGGCGAAGTACAAATACGCGTTCGATAACATTTTCCATGCCAACAGAGTTCTTACCGGCCTCAGCAACGATGGCCTTGTAAGATTCCCCATTGATCATTAGCTGCCACCGGCCTTCATGAACATAGTTTCCGTCCGCATCTGTCCAAATGGGAAGTCCGAACCCCTCGAACATGTGGACCGATCCGTTGACATGCCTGGAAATATCCATAACCAGATCGTCCCGGCAAAGGCCCATAAGGTCCTGACGGACATAGCTGAGGTAATCCACAGGGGTATTTTCACCCTGGTATTGATTGATGGCGGAAAGACCCATTCCCACAGCGCCGCTTCGTTCCATGGCCGCCTTATCGACGATGGTCATTTTCACATTATTTTCTTTGGCCCAATATCCGCCTTCAACGGCTGCGCCGGCGCCGGCCATCCCCGCACCGATAACCAAAAAATCCGTGTTCACTTCGACTGTCTTGAATTCTTCCATTATCCATCACCTCCTTTAGTCTCCAAGTGTCCAGAGTTTATCGGCTTTCAAGGATGCCGGTTCCGTAAACAGAAGTTGATCATCCAATGTGCCCGGTCCAACGCCAAAGCCGCCATCAGGCTTGGCCTCTCCTTCCGGTGTAGTCCTGATCGGAAATTTGAAACGCTTGATCGTACCTCCTCTGAATTTTACGGTCCACATGATATCTTCGGTCCCCCTCATGGGGACAACGCTGGCACCTAAGGGTGTAAAATCAGCATAACCTCGTACCTCAACAGCCTGTGTCGGACAGATTTTTACACAATTATAACACTCCCAGCACATATCCGGTTCGGCATTATACGCTTTCATCCGCTCCGCATCCAGCACCATCAGGTCGTTAGGACAAATGTACATGCATGCAGTTTTGTCCCCTCCCTTACACCCATCGCATTTTTCATCAATGACAAAACTAGGCATTGTTTCCTCCTTTTTCGTCGATTATACTTGTTCATATACTTCTAAAAATGAATATGTTATCGTTTTCTCACCTCCTTTTATTAAAAGTTTCAGGTAATGAATTAAATAGGTCCCGGCCTGGTTTGATCTGAAATGGTCTCTTGTTTGCCTTTTTTAAACAAAAGACTTGGGTTCATCTTCACTATTTAGAAAGAGTAATAGTGGTTGTTAATTTTTTTAATTCGGCAAAATCCATGCCAAAATCATATCCAATGCCCGAGAAAATATAACTAATTGAAAAATAGTATAAATTTGTTATTTCAGAGTTCAAAACCGGGCCAATGGCAGTGTGGGAAGGCAACAAAATACAGAGGTCGGAAATCATAAAAGCAACAATTTGAAACCCAAAGACAAAACACCCGGGGATGCCGGCCACACGTCTGATGATGAAGGGCTCTGACGCCTGTGGCACCGGAGATTCGGAATATAGAAAAGTGAGAAATAAAGTTGTTTCGGGCTAGGAAGAGGAAAAAATGGATTTGAATTCAAAGATAGCGGTTTTAGATCAGATTTGCAGAATTTATGACGAGTTTGTCGCCAAGCTGGACATCGCCTGCAAAAAATATTGTGCCGATTGCTGCACCCGTAATGTCACCATGACAACCCTTGAAGGGTATCTTATGGCAACCCATATGATTTCATGGGAAAAATCTGGTTTGTTTGAAAATATTGAGAGGGCAATACCCGAAAGGCGATTTCGGCCCCAAACCACCACCAATAGGCTGGCGGATCTTTGCATGAGAGGGGAAGATCCTCCGGAAGAGGAAAACAACAGGTTCAACGGGACCTGTCCGCTGATGAAAGACAATCTGTGTTCGATTTATCAGGTAAGGCCCTTCGGATGCCGGTGCTTTGTTTCAAAAAAAGATTGCCGGAAACAAGGATATGCCGAAGTTGATCCATTTATTATAACCGTTAACAATCTGTTTTTGCAATTTATTGAGCATGTGGATTCTCAGGGTTTTTCGGGGAATCTTATCGATGTTCTAAAATTCATGGAATCAAAAACCAATCGACACAACTACAAAAGGAACACCCTGGATAAACCGGATACCGGTCTGATCCCTAATCTAAATATCACCGTTTTGATGATACCGCCGGAACACCGGGTTAAAATAAAGCCAATACTCAAGGATCTTCAAGGAATTCTCGAAAAAAAATGGGGCGGTTAATCGCTAACCGCCCCCAGTGCTCCATGTATTTACTTACAAATGATCGTTTAGTGAATGGTCACCTGTTTGGGTTTGCTTTCCTCGACTTTGGGAATATCAATTTTTAGAACACCGTCTTTATAATCCGCTTTTATTTTTTCAGGGTCAACTTCCACGGGCAGGGTAAAACATCTTTCAAATTTCCCATAACATCTTTCTTGCCGGTAATAGTTGTCCTCTTTCACTTCATCATGTGTTGAACGCTCACCTTTCAATGTAAGAATTCTCCCTTTGACATCGACGGCCATATCTTTTTTGTCAACACCCGGAAGTTCAGCCGTAATAACAATATTCTCCTCATTTTCGTAAATATCCACGACCGGACTCCAGCCCCGGACGGACATTATTTCATCACTCCTGACAGTCGGAGAAAAAAACTCGTCAAACATGCGGTTGAATCTATTGTGCAAACCGAACAACTCTCTTCGAGGGTTCCATCTTATCAGTTCCATAATAACACCTCCTGATTTCGGTATGTTTAAAGGTTAATAACCTTTTTTTAATTAATCAAAAAATAATATTAAAATTGGTGTTGTCAATATAATATTTAAAAAAAATATTGCATTATTAAATATGTTAATATATATTTAGTAATAATTATCAAATCGGTAACGAGGTGAGAATGATGGAAAAAGACGAAAAACAAAAATCGGGAAAAAGTATCTCCCTACCCCGGACGTCTACTGCAGATTTGATGGGCAGGCAATCTGTTCGAGCGACTTTTAAGTTAACGGAAGGATGCATTGACGCTATCAGTATTGTGTCAGCCCATTTGGGTATAAAACAAAAGTCCCTTTTTGATCATTTAGTAGAAGATGCAGGTTTGTTAAGGTCAATTGCTCGTGAAATTCAACATACCGAATTAACCAAACAAAACCGAATTCAAAAAACGTTCGTTATCAGTAAAAAATCGCTGGTATCGCTGGATAATGTTTCGAAAGATTTTAATGCGCCAAGAAATGCCCTGGTTGAATATTCTGTTCGGAGGCTTTTACCGATTATCGCCAAGGAACGAAAAAAGCATTACAAACGAAAGAAGGTCCTTGGTGAAATTGCGAGTCATTTTAAAGAAGGGGAAAACCTGCTGCAGAAAATAGGAAATCTCTTGGGATTTGAAGATCCCATTTATCACCGATTGGAATCGGTGATGAACATTTATGAAACCGCCTATAATAATATTGAATCTTTTATCGAAAAAACCAAGATAATCGAAGATTTCCAGCCGGATATCTAACGCCTGCAAACCCACTCTTCCGCCAAGCGGAGTCAGGCGGACGGGCTGGAATAAAGGATGGATAGTGTCCATCCAGAAATGGGAGGTTTTGAAACCACCTCTAGGGTATCGTATCCATAGACGCAAACTCCGGTTCATGGAGTGGCAGCAGTATATCCGCCATATTTTTAACTTTCAGCATAATGTCATACGCCTCATACGCATTTATAAGTGTCCCGGGAGGAATTACCTCCATTTCCATGGCTTTTATTTGAACCGGTGGATAAAAATTCTCTTTAATTACGCAAAATCCAGTTATGGCGGCCTGACCACCGGGTGTATCAATGAATACAGTCAACCCACCTTCCGTATGAACCGGTGTATGAACCACCCGGATTCCCGGTAGAATTTCCCGGTCACCGGTAATCATTCGTATCTGCCCGTTCTCCTTCACATCCTCTATGTAATCCTCAAGATAGCGATAATCGAGCGGATGAGGGTTGTGGATTCTTTCTATTTCTTTTTCGTGAACATAAATTTCAGCATTTTCGCATTTGTAATCGTTTTCACAATGGTCGTTATGCAAATGGGTGTGGATGACAATGTCGATGTCCGCCGGTGATAGATCCCATCGGGACAGCCCCTGCTCGAACGTATAAATCTTTCCTCCGATGGCCATTTCCCTGTCCGGGGATTGGATCGGACTCATTTCACCGGTATCCACAAGGATTTTTCGGTCCCCGCCTTCCAAATACCAGCAGTAAATAGGGATGGTATACTCCTGGCCGTTGCCGTACTGGTACGTCATCATGCTTTTGTCAAATATTTTGGTTCCTACAACAATAGGATGGATTTTGAACATGATCAAACGCTTCTCTAATTTTAACCCGAATATTTTATGAAAATTTTCGAGAGGCTTTTTAATTGCTAATGATAACAGATTGTTATTTTCAACTTTGTTGCCATTTCAATAAATGATGGATTCGACTCAATATGATCAGGTTATGATGACTCTACCCGCCCCGCCTTCAATAGTTTTGCCGGGGTAAAGATCTTTGATTTCCCGAATAAACCGGGTGCAATGCGTCGGGCAGATATTTTCCAGACTATCAATCAAATGAAACTCATTGAATCCATGAAGCCCACCGATGAGTGTTGTCACTTTACCCATTTCCGACGCGGCGGTCAAAATTTCCTGGACACCCGGATGAGAACATCCGGCAATTACCGTTACACCCGCATTTTCCTTTATGATCAGGGACTGCTCGATACGTTTTAATTCACCCGTAGAATATATGTTATCATGTAGTTTGCGTTTTTTGTTAACCCTTATAACATTTATTTTATCATTCGATAATGCGAAGGATTCGGGGATATAAACCGTCACCGGGTTTAAGCTGAAAAAATAGGAAAGCCCGCCGGTATGATCCCAGTGTGAATGAGAAATAAAAACCTCGTCAACCTGCAGAGGGTCAATATTCAATTTTTTCATATTATACATCAGAATATCAGGTTTAGCGCCGGTATCGAAGAGTATTTTTTTCCCAAAAGCTTCTACCAAACATGAAAATCCCCAGTCGGACTTTAAATTTTTATCCCACGCCGTGTTGTCATATATGATGGTTATCTTCATTTCTAAGACCGATATTTCCTTAAAAATTTCAGAATTTTTTGGATATTTGTTAAATATTAAAAAAGCCGGGCCTTTGGACCCGGCTTCTATATTTTACCGTCTATTGCCACGTCCTTTTCCAGAGCCACGGCGTTGTCCGAAACCTCTGCCTGAATTCCGACCCAGGCCTTTGTTCTGGCCCGATCCTAAGCTTAAGTTCCGTCTACCCTGATTATTATCGCTAAAAGACCCTCGATCCGGGTTACAGGTTCCTCGATCTCTTCCGGTCATTCGACCGTTACCCATTGGACCGGTTCCATCTCTTTTTGGCATTACACTCACCTCCTTTGTTTTACTACAAACTATTTAAAATTTCCTGCCACCTCTTCTGTGGCGTTTTCTCTGTTTTCCACGCATTTCATAGGCGCCCCCATCAATGATAAGAGCCTTTCCCGTGACCAGCGCTTCTGAAATAATTCCACGGGCTTCGGATAAAATTCTACCGTATGTCTGGCGAGATACCTCCATTATTTTTGCGGCGGTTTCCTGGTCAAGATGTTCGAAATCGCTCAATCTTATCGCCTCAAGTCCTTCCACCGGAAGAATAACTTCACCGGTTTGAAACATTCCCCGTGGCACAAAAGCGGTAATGGTCGGATATCTTGATACAAATCTCGGTTTTTTCATTCTCGGCATAATAAAATTACCTTTATGAAATGATCATTTGATTAAAATATAATTACTACAAAATAATGTGTCAAGCATTTAATTGATCATATGACCATTATATTGTCGTAACGATTCCGGACAAAATAAAAATCATATTTAAAAAAAACAGCTTGACCATCCGGATAATAGGCCTTAGTTTGTTTTTTTTGAGATTATACTCATAACTGATGGTCCCGGAAAAAGTCAAGAAGATGACACCCCACGCACCGAGACGACAGTAATTTTATGAAAACAACGTATGACTGTATACCCTGTTTTATCCGTCAGGCCCTTGATGCAGCAAGGTTAACGACCTCTGATGAAAATATTCATGAGCAGGTACTTCGCGGTGTTCTTGCCGCAGCAAGCAAAATGAACCTGAATCAATCACCTCCGATGATGGGTCAATATATCCACCAACTCATTAGAGAACTTTCCGGAATCCATGACCCCTATAAAAATATTAAAGACCGGTTCAACCGTTTTGCTCTCGAACTCTATCCTGACCTGAAACAACGGATCCAAACTTCTTCCGATTCCGTGGATACCGCCATTCGAATGGCCGTCGCCGGAAATATTATCGATTTCGGTGTAAATGCAGAAATAAACCGCTCTATTATCTTTGATACGATTGAACAGGCAATGTCGACGCAATGGTTCGGGGATATTGATATATTGCGTGATTCAATAGATTCGGCGAAAAATATTCTTTATTTGGGGGACAATTGCGGAGAGATTGTTTTTGATCGTTTACTGATAGAACAATTGCCTGTGGACAAGGTAACATTTGTCGTAAGGGGCGCTCCGATCATAAATGATGCCACAATGGTGGATGCAAGGGAAACCGGTATGACCGAACTCGTCAATGTCATCGATAATGGTTCGAACATACCCGGAACAGTTTTAGAAAAATGCTCAAAAAAATTCAGGGAATGTTTTTCAGATGCTGATCTGATTATTGCCAAGGGACAGGGTAATTACGAAACGCTGAGCAGTTGTGAAAAGAATATTTTTTTTCTGTTACAGGCAAAATGCCCGGTGATATCCGGTCATATGGGTTGCGAACAGGGAAGTTTTATTGTTAAAAGGAGTTGTTGAACCTAATGAATGCATCGAAAGAAACCCTTACGGTTAATGTCAATGTTGAAATGACAGCCGCTTCTCTTCAAGCAATCGTGGAGAATGCTAAGAAAATTGAAGGCCGAGATGAAAAAGGTGTTTATCGCATAGATACAGCTGACAAAGTAAGTGAAATGATTTCACGGTTCATTTTGGAAAACGACTTTGAAAGTTATGCGAAAAATATCGAAAATTACCCACGCGGGTCATAACGTATAAAATTTTGCCAGGCTCGCTTCCGCAAGTGGAATACCGGGTGATTAACTGACATTGGGAGACCTTTGAAACTAAGGAGAACGGATATGCCTCTTTTTGATTTTTTGTGTATGGACTGCGGAGAGACCAGCGAACTTCTCATTGCAGGTTCGGGTGAGATGCCCGGATGCAAAAATTGCGGCGGCCATAACCTGAAAAAACTTGTTTCCGCTCACTCCTCCCTGTCCGGACCGAATAAAAACCGGATGCCCGGACCCGGTGATACCGCTTGCTGTGGTTTGTCTCCAGGTCAGGCCGACTGCGCCGGACCGGGGAGTTGCTGTGGAAAACGACCGTTATAAATTCGGCTCGAATGGGTTGATTTTGTGCATTTTGTGGCAAAACTTTTTTCTTATCGCCACCAGGCACTAAGAACGAATAATAAAATCCTTCGTGGCTTGGTGGCTTGGTGGCAAATATTTCTTGTTTTCGGCTTGTCCGATTTAGTGGATACGAGTTAGGTCATATGAAAACAATTACAAAATTAATATATGAAAGGAACGAAAATAATGAAAATAGCCATTAGTTCGTCCGGTAAGGATCTTAATTCACAGGTCGACCCACGGTTTGGTCGATGCGCTTATTTTTTAATCGTCGATACAGACGATATGAGTTTCGAGGTTTTTGATAATCAAAGCGGTGCCTTAGGGGGTGGGGCCGGAATTCAGTCGGCTCAATTTGTTGCTTCCAAAGGGGTCAAATCGGTAATAACCGGGAATTGCGGGCCTAATGCTGTGAGTACCCTTTATGCGGCAGGAATCCAAATTTTTCTCGGAAACACGGGAACCGTTAAGGAAGTTCTGGAAAACTTCAAAAACGGAAAACTTTCACCCGCGAAAAAACCGAACGTGCCGGATCACAACGGCTTAGCCGAAGGCAATGGTGGCAATCGCATCATGGGAATAGGCGGCGGAAGAGGTATGGGCGGCGGCGGTAGGGGCCGAGGTGGAAGAGGTATGGGCGGCGGTCGCGGCATGGGTATGGGCGGCGGCGGTATGAGCCGTGGCGGAGGTAAGGGCCGTGGAAAAAACATATCATAAGGAATTAAAAAGGAGGACAAAATGAAAAAAGTTGCTGTCGTGGGATGTGGCGCCTACATGGACAGTGGTTACGGTTGTGCCGGAGAATGGCGTTGTCTTAAAGCTGCAGCGCTCGGAGAAGGTAAATTTGATGAGCCCAGCCAGGTTATCGGCTTTGTTAAATGTGAATGCCCGGGCCGGTCCTTGATCCCCAACACGGGGATGGCTATAAAAATGTCGGAAATGAAACCGGACAAGATATACCTGAGTTCTTGTTTTGCGAATGCAAAACCCGGTTGCCCTTATAACGATCCCGAGGAAATAGCTAAAATGTTGGAAAACAAGACCGGTATCGAGGTGGTTTTGGGCACACATGATTATCATTAGCCCGATGGGAGTTATCTTTGTTCAACAATTTTAGTTAGTGTCCATTCAAAAACGGCATCTTTCGGCCCCCGGCGGCGTTCTCGCTCGTTTTTAATCCTCGAAATAGCATGATGCTATGCCTGCGGTTGAAAACTCGCTCGGGCCTTGCCGGAAACCAAAATCTACCATTTCTGGATGGACACTACTTAAGAAAAATCCTGATAAGAATCGGTTTGAAGCCGCGGAGGAATAACCATGCCGAATGATTTAAGTACAAGCGTCCGGAAAGTTGAGGAGGCACTCAAGGCTCACGGGCTTGCATGTCAGGTGTTGAATATGAAGGAAACCACCCGCAGTGCTCAAGACGCGGCGAATTCCTTAGGATGTCGGGTAGAACAGATTGTAAAATCTCTTGTTTTTATGACCAAAAAGACTAAAAAACCGATTCTAATTGTTGCCAGCGGCGCAAATCGGGTCAATACAAAAAAAATTCGTGATATCCTTTCCGAACCCGTAAAGATGGCGGACCCTGATTTTGTCCGTGCAAAAACCGGTTTTGCCATTGGCGGCGTTCCCCCTCTGGGTCATTCCAACCCTCTTGAAACATTTATCGATGAAGACCTTCTCAATTTCGCGGAGATCTGGGCGGCTGCCGGAACCTCCAATACCATGTTCAAGCTTTCGCCGGATGATCTTCAAAAAATAACACAGGGACAGGTTGTTTCGGCTAACTGGGACTGCTGTTCGGCCTCACCCTACCTCAAAATTGAGACGGCAAAGTAAAAAGTTCAAGTTCAAGGCGTCGCGAATTTCGTGGAATGAGGCGTACTTATGTACGCTGCAGTGAACACGAAATGAAGCGCAACGCAGAAATTGGACTTTTTACGAAGCCGTCAAAATTCCTTGTATACTCTTGCCAAAGGGTGACCCGGAGCTTTTATGGACAGATCCAAAAAGTATCCGTACGGAGTCTGAACAACCGAGTAACCCGAGTTCTCCAGACGGGTCTGCGCCCGGTTCAACAGGTCCTGCGCTTTGTCAGGGTCGGCCTTTTCTTCTCCCAGATGGGTAAAAGAATGGAGAACAATCCGGATAATATTCCATTTTCTGGCCAGCCACTTGGCGTTTTTGATCAGTTTTGTCTCTGCCGAACTTCCATCTTCAACGTCACCGGGCTCGATATGAACAAAGGCCACCACGGCATTTTGGTTTTCAGCCGGTTCGGCCTCCGGGACATCATCCAGGGTTTTTATGGCAGGCACCCAATCAAAACCATCACAGTACCAGAATAATACACGCATAACTTTTTTTAATCCCTTAAGCCGAATATTTCATGAAATTTTTCGACAGGCCTTTTTATTTTCGCCACCAAGTCACAAAAGCACTAAGAAAAATTAGTAAAGAATCCTGTCCCCAAGGACCAGGCTTTGGTTATATCCAGAGGGAATTTGCTTTATTGAAAATTTATTGACTTATTGAAATCCCAAACAAAAAAAACAATCGCTTTGAACGGGTTTTGAATTTGTATTTTGGAATTTGAGATTTACCCGCCTGAGGCGGGTTAATTTGTAATTTGCCTGCCCGCCGTTCTTTTGGCGAGGTGCTTGTGATTTGTGATTTAAGACACCACAACCTATTGAGAAGTTTCTAAATTAACTTAATTCTTTGTGTCTTAGAGTCTTGGTGGCCATTCATTTCTGATTGATCTTTCAGCCCATAAACACAGAAAGTACGTTTTTTCTTGCATTGGCATGCTGTATGGTTATCTGAATCAGGTCCTCGGGCTTCAAATCTATACCACTGGATAAGGGCAGATCGCATTCTATCATGTATTCGGATATGAGTATCTGGTAGATGTTTCTTTTTTTGTAAAGCACTACAGCCTCTTCTTTTTGCCCGATTCTTTTTTCAAGATATTTCAACAACCAGTACCTGTGGCGGTTGAATTGAAGCTTTGATACATTGCTCATGGGCTGTTCAAGCATCTGTATTATATAATCTATTTCTTTTATGGTATATGGTTCTTCCAAGCCCAGGACCGCCCGTATTTGCCGCTGCGTAGCCAGATCAAAGTATTTCCTGATGGGTGACGTTGCAGTGACATAGGCATCCAGACCCAACCCTGAATGATGTTCAGGTTCCGAATTCAGCACAAAACGGCTTAACAGCCTTCGTTGCATACAGTTCTGGAACAAAGAGCCTTCGGTTCCCTTATAGAGTCGCTCACGAGGTGCTGTTTGAGATCTGTATATTGCCGGTGCGTTATGCTCCGCAAGGAATTTGGCCATGAGCCAGTTTGCCATGATCATTATTTCCGAAACCAGCATCCTTCCGGGACTTTCCCTGTTTATCCGGTTCACGGTAACTTCATTATTCTCATCGATCCATATGTTAATATCCGGCAAAGTGATCTGAACGGCTCCTGCTGCCATCCGGTTCTCACGGAATTTTTCCGCGATATCATGGAGTATATTAATCTCCTTACTGTCTTGAGCAATGATATTGACATCGTAATACGTAAGCTGATGTTCTACCCGGATCAGGCTCGGGATTATTTCATAGTCGATGATTTCGCAGGATCTGCTTAAATTCACCATAATGCTGATAGCGGGGCGTGATTCTCCGGCTTTCAGGCTGCAAAGATTTTCTGCAAGACAGGCCGGAAGCATCGGTATTTTCTGATCGGGCATATAAATTGAGCTGCCGCGGGCCAGCGCCTCTTGATCAATAATATCTCCTTTTTTAACAAAATGTCCCACATCAATAATATGGATTCCCAGAGTATAATGATCACCATGGTCTTGGATACTGATGGCATCATCGAAATCTAACGTTGCTTGGCCGTCGATGGTCATCAATGAAAGCATGGTCAGGTCTTTTCGCATAATCTTATCCGAAAATTCATGCGGTATAGCGGCCAGCTCCGTTGCTCTTTCCGTGACATCGTCGGGAAAAGAAGTTGATATGTTATACCTGTAAAGATCCGTATTTTCGTTTTCATCAAAAACACCCAGCCTAACCAAAACCTGAAATACGCCTTCATCAGCATTGATGCCGGCCTTTTCAAGCATTGCTTTGGCAAGGTTATAATGTTTGCTTTCCTTTTGGAAAAGATAAAATGATTTCAGAATGTTTATAATTTGATTTTTGTTTTTCGGAGGGGAGGTACGATGATCATTCAGGACGTTTTTAAGCCATTCTCCGCCTTCTCTGATGATGCGATTTCTGCGTGCGGTTTCTCTTTCCTGAAAAATCTTTTGTTCAACCTGATCTTCGGTATGGGGAAAAAAGCGATCATGATTAAATTTAAAATAAAGCCGGTTTGTAAAAAATGCCCTGACAACAGCAGACTCGTGATCGCAACCCGGGCTTTCCGGAAAACAAAATCTCGTCATTGTGTCCAGGTCGATCCATTCTTGTTCCGTGTTTAGAACTTCCCATAATTCTTTGACATTTATATGGTTTATTAATGCGTTGCGCCGGCCTGCTATTTCCTTTAGGGTACTGACCAAGGCATTTCTTCCCATGGAGGGATCCAGGCACATGTCGCACTTATGTGACAGACGACTTGCCGAAATATTGACTTCCCGGTTGGTTTCGGTTAGAAGTCTAAGTCTATGCTCTTTTACGTCAAGAACGATTGCACAAATAATTTTTTTGCTGTCGATATATTCAACTACACTTCCTGATTTCATTGCCGGCTACCATACCAGTCACGGTCGTGAAAGTCAATGTAAGGTAACCCTTTAAAATCAGTTTATGGATGGACACTAACTAAAAAAAAGAATTTGACTTTATTTAATGTTCTGGTTATCAGAAATGTTTCCCTTAATAATTTTGTAACGGGGATATATTTTTATGATTACACTCAATTTTAAAAAGATGGGGGGATTGATACCTGCCATTGTTCAGGATTACAAAACCGGTGAGGTCTTAATGCTTGCGTTTATGAATCAAGACGCATGGGAGGCAACCCTTGACACCGGCAAAGCCACTTATTACAGCAGAACCAGACAGGCCCTCTGGATAAAAGGAAAGACATCCGGAAACATGCAGCTCGTCAAAGAAATCAGGATCGATTGTGATGATGATACGGTGTTGCTGAAAGTTGAACAGGTCGGTGGCGCGGCCTGTCACATGGGCTACAGAAGCTGTTTTTTTAAAACGGTTGAAGATGGTAAAATCCGGATTATGGGAGAACCGGTATTTAATCCCGAGGAGGTATATAATAAATGACAACGCCCTTAAAACTGGGGATTCCCAAAGGAAGCCTGCAAAACGCCACCATAGATCTGTTCAAGCGTTCCGGTTGGAAAATTAATGTCAACGGTAGAAGCTATTTTCCCGAAATTAATGATGATACCATCGAATGTACCCTGTGTAGGGCTCAGGAAATGTCCCTGCACGTTGAAAACGGCACCCTTGATGCCGGACTGACGGGCAAGGACTGGACCGCTGAAAACAAATCGGACGTCCACGTGATCACCGATCTGGTCTACTCCAAAACAAGTGCCAGGCATGCGCGATGGGTACTGGCGGTTGCCCCGGATTCTCCCATAAAAAAACTTGAGGATCTTGAGGGGAAAAAAATATCGACCGAACTGGTTGAATATACAAAAAACTATTTTTCTGAACGTAACATTAATGTCACTGTTGAATTTTCCTGGGGAGCCACAGAAGCAAAAGTTATTTCCGGTCTTGCCGATGCCATCGTGGAAGTCACTGAGACGGAAAGTACCATCAAGGCTCACGGGCTGAAAATTATCCATGAATTTATGCAGACCTGTACTCAACTCATCGTCAACCACGATTCATGGAAGGACCCTGAAAAAAAAGAAAAACTTGAACAGATTGCTCTGTTACTCAAAGGAGCGCTCGTGGCTGAAAAGCTTGTGGGCCTTAAAATGAATGTTCCGGATACTCGCCTTGAAAAAATTGTCTCCTTGCTTCCCAGTCTCAATGCGCCGACGGTTGCACCGCTTTACAACTCAAACTGGTTTTCTGTGGAAACGGTGGTGGAAACCAGTATTGTCAGAGACCTTATCCCAAAGCTTTTGAGAAACGGCGCCGAGGGTATTATAGAATATCCTCTGAACAAGGTTATTTAAAATGATATCCCATCGAACCAAAGAAATGACCCCTTTTATCGTTATGGACGTTCTGGAGAGGGCCAACGAAATGGAACGTCAGGGGGTTCATGTGATCCATCTGGAAGTCGGCGAACCTGATTTTGATACCCCTCAATGTATTAAGGATGCTGCCTGCAAGGCACTGGACAACGGCCATACCCATTATACGCACAGCCTGGGTATGATAGAACTCAGAGAAGCCATCAGTGAGCATTATTTAAAGACATACGGCGTGTCGGTGGATCCCGATCAGATCGTCATATCATCAGGCACATCTCCGGCTATGTTTGTCATGTTTTCCGCCCTTTTGGAAAAAGGAGACCAGGTCATTGTTTCGGATCCCCATTATGCCTGCTATCCTAATTTTATAAAATTCGTGCAAGGGGAGCCCGTATTCATACCTGTTTATGAGGAAGACGGCTTTCAATATAGGCCCGAAGCCATTGAAAAAAAGATCACCCGGAAGACAAAAGGAATATTTATTAACTCTCCGTCCAACCCCACCGGAAATCTGCTCTCCAAGGACCGAATGGAGGCAGTTGCCGCCCTGTCCTTACAACCGGACTCACCGTATATTATCTCTGATGAAATCTATCATGGCCTGGTTTACGAGGGAAAAGAGCACTCTATTCTGGAATTTACGGAAAAGGCGTTTGTCTTAAACGGGTTTTCAAAACTTTATGCCATGACGGGGTTGCGACTCGGTTATATGATTGCACCCAAACATTTCATCCGTCCCATACAAAAGCTTCAGCAAAATTTCTTTATTTCTGCCAATGCCATGGTTCAGGTAGCGGGAATCGCCGCTTTTAAGCAGGCCGGCGAAGATATTTTGCGCATGAAGCGGATTTATAATGAACGAAGACAATATATGATCCGCCGCCTTAAGGATATGGGTCTCGGGATTACCGTGGAACCTACAGGGGCCTTTTATGTGTTTGCCAATGCAAAACATATTTCCCATGACTCGTATAAACTCGCCTTTGATATTCTTGAAAAGGCCCATGTGGGTGTGGCTCCGGGTATCGATTTCGGTAAAAACGGCGAAGGATATCTTCGATTTTCATATGCAACCTCTATGGAAAACATCGCCCGGGGAATGGACCGGTTGGAAGATTATTTAACCTAGCGAACTTCCCAAATCCGCATATTAACCCGGCGCCATATAACTTCTCAATAAGCCTGGTAACCACCAAAATATGTAATGGTGGCCCAAGTTATAGAGTTGAGGAGGCTTCACGAGCTAACCCTAAAGGGCTCTCTCGCCTCCCCAACATCTATAACTTGGAAGTGTACCAGTTCCGGTGTATGAAATAATCATATTGACCCGGCTCCATAATCGAACATTTTGACAAATCAACAAATTCTTGAAAATACATGTTTTTTTATGGTAACCTTTTTTGGAATTCTGGCCTCCGGCTCCTAGTGCCTGCGGTTCGAAAAGAATATCGGGAGTACGGGCGAAAATGATTATAAAATCCGCCGAATTTGTTAAAAGTGCGATCAAACCGGAACAGTATCCTGCCGCGGTTTTGCCGGAGATAGCTTTTACCGGACGCTCCAACGTGGGTAAATCTTCTTTGATCAATACCCTGATAAACCGCAAACGCCTGGTTAAAACCAGCGCCACCCCCGGACGTACCCAGCTGATCAACTTTTTTCTCATAAACAAGACGTTTTCATTTGTGGATCTTCCGGGATTTGGATATGCAAAGGTTCCGGTTTCGGTGAGAAGAAAATGGGGCCCCATGATTGAGACATACCTTTCAACCCGAAAGACGCTGAAAGGAGTGGTTCTTATCATGGATGTTCGGCGCATCCCCGGAATACAGGAACTTAATTTTATAGAATGGTTGTATTATTACAACATTCCCGGTATATTGATACTGACCAAGGCGGACAAGCTCTCCAAGACAAAACAGTTGAAACAACATATTGCCATAGCAAAAGCTTTGAGTGTGGATAAAGACGACCTGATCCTGTTTTCGGCCAAATCACGTCTGGGAAAAGATGCGGTATGGGATGCGATTGAAACGTTAATCGATTATTAGTGTCTAATATAAACTTATGGATTGACACAAATTTGAGTTTTACATTTTTTTGTGTAAACTCATACCAAGATAACAAATTTACCCAATTTTAGCCGTGAAGGACCATCGCCATGTGTTTTCTGGAAGGCGATATGTTTATCAGATCGCACCATTTTTCGCAGTGTCCCAATATTTAGGATTTATTGCACAGGTTTTTATACGATTTCAAATATTTCACAAATCCTAAATATTGGGGCACGCTGCAATGTCACGTTTCATATCGCCTGGAAGAAAATATATAGCGATGGGCCGCCTTCATCGAGATTAACTTGAACAAGACCTATCCCAGTCTGGGTAAATAAGGCTTCAGCAGAATTTAAGGTTGTGAAACTTGAGTTATTAACATTAATTCAGTGAAGAGTATAACGTGCCAAATATAAAGGATAAGTTTTCTGGTTTTAAATCCGGGTTTGTGGCCATTGTGGGGGCGCCCAACGTGGGCAAATCCACGCTGTTAAACCAGATCCTGGGCGAAAAAATTTCCATTACATCCAAAAAACCGCAAACCACGCGGAACCGTATCCTCGGTGTGGTACACAGACCTCGTTCACAACTTGTTTTCATCGACACACCGGGAATTCATAAAGCAAAACGCCCCTTAAACATCAGAATTGTGGAAACAGCTCTTTCTGCACTTGGGAATGTGGATATTGTACTTGTTATGATTGATGTGGCAAATCCGGACCCGGAATCAGAAGATTTTCTGGTTGAAAAACTCAAAAAAATAAAACAGCCCGTGGTTCTTGTTCTCAACAAGACAGATCTTGTTAAAAAACCTTTGCTCCTTACCATCATAGATAAATGGTCAAAGGCCCACTCATTTGAAGCCATAATTCCGGTTTCCGCCATACTCGGCACCCAGATTGAAGAACTTATTGAATCCATGGAGGCGCTCCTGCCCCAGGGCCCGCCCTTTTTCCCCGAAGACACCCTGACCGATTTGCCGGAACGTTTTTTTGCCGCCGAAATGATACGTGAAAAGGTTTTCCGTTTAACCGGTCAGGAGATACCCTATTCCACTGCCGTAACCATAGATTCATTTTCCCAAGAGAAAAAAGGCGCCCTGGTAAAAATTCATGCAACCATTCATGTTGAGCGGACGTCACAAAAAGGCATGATCATCGGCAAAAACGGGAGCAAGCTGAAAATGATCGGTACGGAAGCAAGAAAAGAAATAGAACAGATGGTGGGGACCAAGGTCTTTCTTAAGATCTTTGTCCGGGTACATAAAAACTGGGGAAAAGATACCAAAGCACTCAGAAAATTCGGCTACTGATGATTTTGTCTTATCACCCCTGCTTTGAAGCAGATAAAAATATACTCTGTGCCGGGCGGGAGCCGTCTGTTGACGATCTTGCGGCAATTCAGGCCGCCCGTGCCGTAATCCTGCCTCAGGGATGCTATCGATCCCTGTACGAAATGGCTCATAACAACTGCAGACATGTGTTTCCTAATTTCGATTCAAGATTCAAATATGCGGGTAAGATCGGGCAGGTTCGACTATTTCAGAGGGAAAATGTACCTCATCCAAGAACTGAAATACATCTAAATGTAAACGCATATACCGAACACTATGGCGGTTTTCCTCCAAAGCCGGCCTTTGATTTTCCGTTTATATTCAAATTCGACTGGGGAGGAGAGGGGTACCAGGTGTATCTGATACAATCCGCCTCGGAATTTCAGGATATTTTGCAAACCGCCGGAGACTATGAAGATAGCGGCCATACCGGATTTATTATACAGGAATATATCCCTTCGGACAACCGGTCGTTGAGAGTTGCCGTGATCGGCCAAACGACTATTTCTTACTGGAGGGTTCAAAGCAACACCCGGAATTTTTGCTCAAATCTTGCCAGAGGAGCGGTTATCGACACCCGTTCTAATCCGGACTTGCAGGCGTTGGCGGTTGAACAGGTAAAGACTTTTTGTTCCCGGACCGGGATCAACCTGGCCGGCTTTGATCTGCTTTTTTCATCCCGGAGAAAAAGCAGCCTACCGCTTTTTCTTGAAATAAATTATTATTTCGGAAGGAGGGGTCTGGGGGGGTCCGAAAGATTTTATGAAATATTAATTGCGGAAATCGAGAAATGGATTGACCGTATCGGTCTGAAATTGGTCCGAAATTCTTGAATATGGAACCTTTTGCAATAGATCTGGATGAAGAGGATATAAAGAGAGAAAGACGCAAGGCAAGGGAACTTCGGAGTTCCCAGTGGTGGAAACGTCGCTGTGCCAAAGGGGTCTGCCACTACTGCGGACGCCCCACGCCGCCCAAAGAACTGACCATGGATCATATTGTTCCGATCTCCCGCGGCGGTCGAAGCACAAAAGGAAACGTGGTTGCCGCCTGCAAGGAATGCAACACCGCCAAAAAGCAACTGCTTCCCATGGAATGGGAACAGTATTTAACAGACGTTCGTTCGAATCTCTCTTGATAAATCTATCCGGTTCAAAGAATCTCATCCTTGCCATTTACATTTTTTTGCGGTAATGACATCTTTTCGATAAATTTATGGTGTATGATTTCGCTGCTGATCATTCATTACGTTTAATTTGTGGCTTTAAAAGAAAAACTCCCCGACCCCTCAAGTTATTAAGCTTAAAAAAAAACAATAGACTATGGAGCAGTTCTACAGGAGTTCATCATATGCGAATTGTCACTCGGCCGGATTTTGACGGTGTGGTATGCGCCGTGTTGATATATGAAGCGGAAAATGTAAAAGAACCTGTGAAATGGGTAGAGCCCAATGACATGCAAAAAGGATATGTTGATATTCTTAAGGGCGATATCATTGCAAACCTGCCTTATGACGAACGGTGTGCGCTGTGGTTTGATCATCATCATACAAACAAAATCAATAAACCGTTTAACGGCGCTTTTAAGATTGCCCCTTCGGCGGCAGGCATTGTTTTTGAATATTATAAAGACAAGTTTCATCGGGATTACAGTGAATTAATCAAAGAAACAGACAAAATCGATTCTGCGGATTTATCTTTGGATGAGGTGCTTCAGCCCGAAAAATACGATTATGTTCTGCTTTCCATGACGGTTTCGGGCCGCAATAAAGATGACGAACCCTATTGGAACCGACTGGTGGATCTGCTCAGAAAATTCGACATAACAAGGGTTCTTCAAGATCCGGAAGTAAAAGCACGATGTGTTGCGGTTGTTGAAATGAATAAGGAATATAAAGATATTTTACGAGAAAATACCCGACTCATGCAACACGTATCCATCACGGATTTTCGCTCATTTGATACCACACCGGCCGGAAATCGTTTCCTGGTCTATTCCATGTTCCCCGAGGCGGTTGTCAGTGTCAATATACGATATGATAACGGCGATAAAGAAAAAGTCGCCGTCAGTGTCGGGCATAGTATTTTTAATCGAAATTGCAATGTCAATGTCGGACTGATGCTTTCAGACTTTGAAGGGGGGGGGCACCGGGGGGCAGGTTCCTGTCGATTTCATGTCAGCAAAGCCGAAGATTATATTCCCAAAATACTCGATATCTTGTTAAAGAATCAAGATAATGAAAACTGAAGGCCCGGGCAACCGCACTTAAATGCAAATATAGCAAGAACGCTCCGCTGTACCGAAATCAAATGTGTTTACCCTGGACTGATGCATGAGTTTGTACGGTTTCGTTGCGGATCATTCATTCCGCTTAATTTGGGGCCATAGAAGAAAAAAACTCCGACTACCGAAATAGTTTGTTTCCGATTTTATCCCAATATTCCAGCATTCCAGCATTCCATTTTTCCCTGCCCTCGCCATAAACAGGTTGCCATTAAAAACTATTATTTTCGAAAAGTTTTAGAAATTCCGGGACCTTTACTTTGCCGCGAGTTTTTTCAATCGGGAGATGGTTTTCCATGAAAAGGGTTCATTTTGGCACGGCAATATGGCGTTGTTTGTAAATATCGGGTCTGATTCAAGAGGATAGCGCGAGGAAGCAACAGCCTGATCCCACAGCGATGTTTTGGGAATGGGAGAGTAGTAAGCCAAAATGGGGGTTGCGCCGGTTTGTTTGACGCTTTGGATGGAATTCTCAATAAGCTCGGTCTGTTGTCCCGGCAGACCCGCCAGCAGGTATACACCGATCATGTTTTTATCAAAGCCCGCCTCCTTCAGGCAGGTCACCGCTTGTGTAAATTCTGTAACCGTTACCTTTTTATCTAAATCATTCCGGATCTCCAGAGATGTGGTTTCAAGTCCAAGACGCAGTGTTTTAAAACCCGCTTGAAACATCAACCGGGCGGTCTGTCTTGAAATTTCACGGATATGGACCGCATTGGGCGTGTGAAAACGGATCTTTAAACCCGCGTTTATAATTCCCTCGAGCATGGGAATCGCATGTTTTTCTGCGTCCACTAGTAATGCATCATCGTAGAACACAAAATCTTTTACCTTATATTTTTTAAGATGGTACCTTATCTCTTCTACAACGGATTCGGGACTTCGAACCATTCTTTTTGGGTTTAAATAATGTGAGGCACAGTATTTACAGGCAAAGGGACATCCTTTGGAAGTTTGCAGCGGAATATAGTTAATTTTTTTTTGAATCTCAAATGCCGGATAAGGGTAAGTGTCAAGGTCATCCGGATCGAACTTTGCATTCACGGAAAACCCGGTACACTCACCGACCATTTCAAGAAGATGCTTTTCTCCGGGTCCTGTGACTATCCGGTGTGCCCCGGAATGGTTCAGTGCATGCTCATAACAGAGACTGGCATATATACCTCCGAGAACAATGGTCACATCAGAGAATGTTTCTTTGATCACATTTATGGTTTCTTGAACTCCCGTATACCAATACGTCATCATGGAGGTCATTAACACCAGGTCAGGCGTTTCAATGCAACGAAGATCTTCCCTGAACCATTTTTCCTTGATTCCGTATCTGGAAAAGTTCCGGGGGATGTCTTCCAATCCGCCGGGTTTTGGAATTTTGGTTTTTAAATAAGGCCCCCGGCCGTTCCTGGCATAAGGATCGGTTTGAGACGCTTTTGGATGGAAACGATCCAGGCAGTCTAAATAGGTAATGTTAAATCCATGAAACCGGAGTATGGATGCAAGGGTGAGAAGCCCCAGAGGCTTGGCCCAGACGTCATAGGCCGCAAAATCATGTATCCATGGGTTTACCAGAAGGATATGTGGTGTGTCGCGTTTCACGGAGAGAGTTAGTCGTCATCATCGGCAGGAAAATACTTCATGGAAGTCTTTTTCAATTCCTTACGACTGAATAAAAGGGTGTAGTTGTTGATTGAGGTTTCTTCGGAAATTTGTCGGGCAATTCCCCGGCAAGATTCTTCATCTTTGGCATGAATCATTGTATAAAGATTATACGGCCAATCTTGAGTTGGATTCCGCCGGTAACAGTGTGAAACCGCCTTAAAAGAAGCCATCTTTTCTCCGGCTTCATCCACGCGATCTTCATCAACCTTCCACGCAACCATGGCATTTGCCTGAAACCCTGATTTCTGATGATATATGGTTGCGCCAAATCGCCGGATCACCCCTTTGTCACAAAGACCTTTCAGCTTTTCAAGAAGTGTTTCTTCGGAAATCCCGAGTTTTTGTGCGATTTCTAAATACGGGCGCTGAGTGATGGCGATATCGCCCTGAATTAAAGCGATAATCTCATTTTCGAGTTCTGTCAGCATATGGGGATATAAGAATCTGAACACAAAAAAGTCAAGGCTTTTTCTTTAGCAAAAAACATGAGCTTGATATTCATAACCTCGGCCAAATGAAAGAAATGCGATTTCAACCGGCTGTCGAAATGCTTAATTTAGTTGTTGGCATGTTGTGATATTTTTGTTAACGGTTTAATAAAAATCTACGGAGGCTATTTTAATGAAAAAACCAAGTCACGATGTGTTGCTGTTTTCCTTAGTTATGTTTATGGGTGTTTTGGTTCTTGCCTGTGCCACAAAATCTTACATCAATGTCAACTACCAGATCCCGTTATCATCCTATGACCTCAAGGGGGAAAAAATATTCCTTGAAATAAAGGATATGCGACCCGATAAAACCATTTTTAGTGAAAAAGCCAAAAATAAATTTAAAAACTTTACCGGCCTTTTTTTATTTTCTTTATCCCAAGGAGAAAAAAAGAACTATGTGGTCGGCGCCTTTGATCTTCCGTCGCTCTTCAAGGCCGCATTTTCGAGACGGCTTGAAAATCTGGGAATCGTAATGTTGAAAGAAGCGGAAACAACAGAACCGGTCATTGAAATCGATTTGCAGAAATTTTTTCTGGACCTGGTGGATCGAAAATGGGTGGCCCAAATCAGTTATGAAGCCCGACTGATAAAAGATAACAAGCTTCTCGCCAGAGAGACCATCAGCGGCGATGCCGAACGATACAAACTGATTTCTCAAGGTGATGTGGAAAAAGTTCTGGGAGAAATTTTTACATCCCTGGTCAATAAGCTCGATTTTCAAAAACTCCTTCAACAGGCAGAGCTATAGTGCTCTGATTCGTAAATACGGTGACATATTTTATGACAGTCCACCGCATTCAACATAGCGATTGATCATAAAAGTGACTAAAATTTGAAGTGAGCTAAAGTGAACTAAAGTGCTTAAAATTAAGAAATACTGCCAATTTGTATAAAAGTCGGAGCAAGGCGACTCCTTAACTTTAGTTCACTTCAAACTTTAGCTCACTTATAACTTTTCTGGCTTGCCCGGGTAAGGATAAACCCCTATTCTCCGGGATATTTTCCTATCAAAATAGTCCTTTTCCTCTATGGACAAAATTTTCTGAAGTTATATTAATTAATTTTTGAGGTAGGCTCACTTTTTACCTGTTTTCTTATAATCTTACTGATGGGTAATGGAGGTGATGATCATGGTGGCGGCCTCAAAAGAATCAAAATTTTTCGATGATCGGCATAAATGGAATCCTCTGCCCCACTATTTTTACAATAAGACCCATAACAAGAGCAAGAATTACCAATTTTCTAATTTTACCCGGGCGTATAGAAGCTGGTTTGTCCCCTACCTGAAAACCCGTATCCATTCCCATGAATTCAGGCCGTTGCTTTCCTTTCTTTACACGGACCTCAATTGTAATCTCAACTGCCACTACTGTTACTGCCGGGGGAAAAAAATACCGGGCATGACCATGCAGGTGGCAAAGGATGCCGTAAAATGGCTCCAATCCGTGGGATGCAGGGTATTGGCCTATATGGGCGGTGAACCTTTGGTGAGAAAGGACTTCATTATAGAATTAACGCGCTATGCCGTAAAAAACGGCTTTTTTGTGTATTTGCCCACCAACGGCATTTTAATGGACAAGCCCTTTATTGATGACATCGGAGAAGCGGGCATATCCGTTATCAATCTTGCTGTTGATGCCATAGACGGGTATAAAGGCATACCCAAATATTTCAATCGTATAAAACCTCAGTTTCAATACCTGGTGCAACAGGAAAAAAAATATGGATACATTACCTTCTTTAACATCAATATCACAAAAAATAACGTGACAGACGCAAAGAAACTCACGGAGATCGCCCATAGCCATGGGATTGGAACCGATTATCATATCAATGAACCTCCGCAAATTGAATATCAGGACTTCGACCATGAACAGGACGGCGCATGGATTACGGAAGCCGAATATTATGAGGTTGATAACCTTCTGGATTGGATCATCCAAAAAAACCTGGAAGGCTATACCATGGTTAATTCGGTTAAGCATCTTAGAGCCATGAAACTGTTCATTCGCCACCAATTGCCGGCCTGGCCCTGCATGGCCGGGATGTACTCCATGATCATCCGTCTGGACGGCAGTTTTGCACCTTGTTTTGAGCTGTATGGATCAAATGAAGACTGGGGAAATATTTATGACGGCCATAAATTTGATCCGGAAAAATTGTCCCGTCAAAAGCAAAAATGCAGCCCCCACTGCCTTTCCACCTGCAATTTCCAGGTCAGCCACTATTCCAGCTCCCTAATCTATTCCCTGCAGTGGCTGGCCAAGCACGCGGATCTCTTAACAGACACATTTTGGTAAAAAGTCAAAAAACCACCTTTTTACAAGAGGTTTGAGTTTTAAGTTTTAAGTATCTGTTAAAACGTCTAAATTTAATTGCCTAAAACCTAAAACATGATGAATTCTTGCTTTTTCGAATTCATCAAATATAATGACCTTGAAAAAGTCCTTAAATAACCATATTATAGAAATAGGGGTCAGAGGTCAGAGGTCAGAGGTCAGAGGTCAGAGGTCAGAGGTCAGAGATCAGAGGTCAGAGGTCAGAGGTCAGAGGTCAGAGGTCAGAGGTTAAGAGGTTAAGAAATTTAGAAATTGTCGATTTACCTCACAAATCTGAACGAAGAGCCTGTGAACCTTTGAACCCGGGAA
>JAFDHQ010000204.1 GCA_019308685.1 Deltaproteobacteria bacterium | reverse complement strand
AACGCAATGAACATATACTTGTATTCATATACGGCTATACATAGAGTTAAAAAATTATAGCTTACATATTTCTTCCCGATTTAGAAAAGGGGCCTTTTTGACCAACTCGGCAATTTGTGGATCATCATCCAGCCAGTGCTTAATATTTCCCAGAAGGCTGGCCGCGTAGGGACTGTGGTTACCGTCGGCAAGAAAATAGTTTACCCACAGGCCATCTTTCCGGTAATCAACCAACCCCGCCTCTTCCAGTATTTTAAGATGCTTGGAAACACTGGGCTGTGAAATTCCAATAGCGCTCTGCAGCTCGCAAACACACATCATCTTTTCCTGCAACAGCTTTAAAATTTTTACTCTATTGGAATCGGAAAGCGCCTTCATGACTTTGATAAATGTTTTCATGGCTACTCCTAATATACTTTAAAAAGGATATATGGCATGGTTCCATATCTGTCAAACATTTAAATAAAAATTCTTATTTCAGAGGTAACTTCTCAATTGGTTCCGGTGTATTACCTGAATCTTGCACGAGTCGGAGGCTTTCATATGCAAGGCACTTAAGGGTAAAGTCATAGTGTGAACTATTACGAACCCTTAATAACGCAGCAGATGAAAGCTTCCGGCTCGCCCTTTGGGTGAAAATTAATGAATAAAAAAGATCATCATCCGATTTACCATTTGGGTAAAATGGTTGATTCTATAATTTTGTTTAAACCCGCTTCAATTAAGAATTATAAAGATTTTCATTAATTTTCATGCAAGATTTAGGTATGAAATAAAGAGCTGGAAATAGTTGGATGTTGCAATGGGATAATGAGATAAAAATGATACGTTTTCAAGGGAAAAGAAAAGATCCTTTTCCCTTGAAGAGACCGGTTTGTGATTAAAAGCTATCTCAAAAAAGTCTTTTTCCCCAATCTCTCTGTTAGGCCCTCGCTTCAAGTCCTCGACATACTTGAGTATGCCTGCGGGTTGAAACTCGGTCCTGCCTTGACCTTGAGCAAAAATCCTATTTTTGAGATGGCTTCTAATAGGGATGAAATTCTCGAATTCGATATAAAGGTTTTTTGGTGTCTTTGTCGATTTCCGTAAAGGATTTATGGTACTCGGTGACTTTAAACAGTCCCATAAAATGATTACAAAGGGGATAACCTGCATTGATCCAACCGACGATGCCGTCCTTGTACCACCATACATTGGTGTAACCATACTGAACGAGTCTCTCCCCTACGTAAGCCCCGCGTTTCTTTGTCCTGCACCACAGCACAATTTTGGCGTCTTTATTTTTGATCTTTTTGGGGAATGTGTACATATGACCTGCGTGGATATGGTTCGTGCCGACAATGTGACCGGCATAAAATTCAGGGTGAGTCCTAAGATCAATCAAATACGCATCTTCCTTTCCGGCCATGACCTTGTCATAAAGTTCTTTGAATTGCTGAACATTCAGTATACGCTCTGCAGGAAAAACTTTCGTCGCCTGTTCCCAGGCTTTTTTTTCATCTTCTTGAAGAACCGTTGAATCGTCAGCAACAGCAGGACGAACAACAGCAAGATCGTTCGCAACAGCAGAACGGTTACCCACAGCACAACCGGCCGCAGCCAAAGTAAAAACCGTGACAAATACGAAAATAAACAATTTCTTCATGCTTTTACCTCCTTTCTGGTGTTTGATGAAAATCACTGGTGTCCATCCAGAATTATATAATGGACACGGTGTGTTTCCTATTCATAAATGAGCAATTTTTGTCCGGATCAAGGCCGCACAAGGGTTTACGGTGAGGCGTACTTCCTGTAAGCCGCAACCAAAAACCCGCGGAGAACGCAGATCTAAAGAAAAGGGGCCATTTATGGATGGAAAACAGCTAAAATTCCATGCCGCAATCCTTGAGACCGGAAATACCTGACTCCACACTTACCGTATCATCAATTCCGTGGGCTGCAAGATTGATCTGGGCTTCATATGAGCGGATACCCGTGTTGCATAACAGAATTATTTTTTTATCCCTGGGCACCTCGTCACATCGCCTTTCCAACTCATCATGAGGAATGCTTCTCCAAATTTCCGGAAATTTTTCTTGAAAAGGAATTGCATCCGCATCTGCCCTGCAGTCCAGGAAAAAACAGTCTCCGTTGTTGCGAGACTTCCAGCACTCCTTAAACGCCTCCATTTGCATCGGCTTATACATGCCATCGAGAAAGTTTTCGGTGGTATTGCCAAGAGCGTTGACTATGTCCATGGCAGAGGCAAACGGAGGAGAATAGGCAATCTCTAAATTGCTGACATCCTCTACCTTGGCCTTGTTCATAATCAGCGGGACAACGGCATTTACTCTTCCGACCATTTCACTTCCTTCGCCGCCCCAGCCCTGGATGCCCAAGACTGTCCGAGTCTTTGTGTCTACGACAAGTTCAAGATATATTATTTCTTTCTCCGGATAAAAATGGGCCCGGTCGAACTGGGCCACCTGAATGCTTACGGCGTCGAACCCTTCTCTTCTCGCGATATCGATTGAAAGCCCTGCGCCGGCCATCGATTTTTCAAAAATTTTTACAACAAAACTTCCCACACCTCCCTTGAACCGGGCGTCTCCGCCGGCCAGGTTTGTTCCGATGACACGCCCCTGACGGTTGGCCATAGAGCCCAACGGGATATGGGCCGGCTTGCCTGTGACAAGATGCTTTATCAATACACAATCACCCCCTGAATAAATGTCAGGATCAGAGGTCTGCATTCTGTCGTTCACGATGATATGTCCGCCCGGTCCAGTTTCAATACCCGCCTCTTTTGCAAGGATCGTATTGGGCACGATACCTACAGACATAATGACCATATCCGCCGGGAGGGTGCGTTTATTGGTTTTTACGGCCGATACATATTTGTCTCCTTCAAGGGACTGAACGATCTCATCAAGATGAAATTTTACCCCGTTCTCCTCCATGCAACGCTGAGCCATGAGGGAGATGCTGCGGCTGACAAAGCCCGGCATGACCTGGTCAAAATATTCGATAACCGTTGTATCGATTTCCCACATATCGGCCAGCGCCTGGGCCATCTCAAGCCCGATAAAACCGGCTCCGATGATAACCGCCTTCTCCACTTCGCCTTGGGTTATTTTTTTCTTTATTGCGATTGCATCCCTTAAGTTACTGACATTAAATACATTCTTAAGGGAAGTTCCCGGCATGTCCAGCTGTCTGGGAACGGAGCCCGTGGCAATTACGAGCTTGTCATAGGGGATATCAGTTTCTTCACCACTCCTCTTTTTGATATGTACGGTTTTCTTTGATCGGTCGATTTTCGTGACTTCGGTGCCTGTCATGGCAACAACACCCTTGTCGTTCCAGAAAAACTTTTCATCCCGGACCATGTGGAAACTGGTGGATCGAAGCTCGGTCTCGTCGCTCACATCCCCGGCCACATAAAACGGTATGCCGCAACCTCCGTATGATATCAATTCATCCTTGTCTATTATGGTAACGTTTGCATCCTGTCTGAGCCGTTTGAATCTGCAGGCGGCCTTTGCGCCAAGGGCGACTGCCCCCACAATAACTACATTTTCTGCCATTTGTTATCCTCTGTTTTCAAATTTCTGATTAATTTATATCTCATTTATAAGAGAGTTTTAAAAATGCATCCAATTCTACTAAACTGCATAGTAAATCAAACACACGAAATATTTTTTTCCTTTTGTTTAGAAATGGTTTTTATTCGCGAACCGTTTTGTAAAGCACTATCCACACCAAAAGTCAACAGGCAAAATTTGTCTTATCCCCCAAAAACAACCCGTTATTCCGTTTCGAATTTCATGTTGC